>DMHA01000113.1 GCA_003449615.1 Flavobacterium sp. | reverse complement strand
AAATTAATTTTAATAGTTTTTGAATTTGTGCAAATTTACTTCGTCAGTTCGCTTCGCTCGTGTGTGTAATTTGTGGCAAAAAAATTTTAAAAGCGTTTGCCCTGATTAAAATAAAAATTGGATTAGTATATATTGATAAAAAGTGTATCTTTGCACCCTTAATTAATCGAGGTCGAGTACCTCAAAATTTAATCATTAGATTATGTCAGTAAAAATTAGATTACAAAGACACGGTAAAAAACAAAAACCGTTTTACTGGGTTGTAGCAGCAGATGCTCGCTCAAAAAGAGATGGTAAATACCTAGAAAAAATTGGTACTTACAATCCAAACACAAATCCTGCAACTATCGAATTGAACTTGGATAGCGCAGTAAAATGGTTGCACAATGGTGCTCAACCTACTGATACAGCAAAAGCGATTCTTTCTTACAAAGGAGCTTTGTTGAAACACCACCTTGATGGAGGTATTCGTAAAGGAGCTTTGACTCAAGAACAAGCCGATGCAAAATTAGCGGCTTGGTTAGACGCTAAAGCTGGAAAAGTAGATGCCAAAAAAGAAGGTTTGACAAAAGCACAAGCCGATGCAAAGACTAAAGCTTTGAAAGCCGAAAAAGAAGTAAATGCAAAACGTTTAGCCTCTGCCGCACAAGCCGATGCTATTGCTGCTGCAACTCCTGCTGTTGAAGAAGAAGTTGAAGAAGCTCCTGTTGCTGAAGTAGAAGCTGCTACTGAAGAAGTTACAGAAGCTCCTGTTGCTGACGACTCAAGCGCAAGCGAACAGGCGGAGCAAACACCAGAAGCATAATTTCAGTAGGCGAAAATGTGTAAAGAAGATTGTTTCTATTTAGGTAAAATCGCAAAAAAATTTAGTTTCAAAGGGGAAGTTCTAGCCTATTTAGACACAGACGAACCCGAACTATACGAAAACTTGGAATCAGTGTTTGTTGAATGTAACAAACACTTGGTTCCTTTTTTTATTGAAAGCAGTTCACTACACAAAAACGATTTCCTCAGAATACGTTTTGAAGATGTAAACACCGAAGAAGAAGCCGATGCTCTGCTCGGAAATGATTTGTACCTTCCTCTTAAAATGTTGCCAAAACTCACTGGCAATAAATTCTATTTCCACGAAGTTGTTGGTTTTGAAGTCGAAGATAAACGTTTGGGCGTTGTGGGAAAAATTCAATCCATAAATGATTCGACAGCTCAACCGCTGTTTGAAGTTTTGAAAGATGGTGTCGAAATCCTGATTCCTATGATTGACCATTTCCTGATTAAAATCGACCGAGAAAACAAAAAAGTCATTATGGATTTGCCAGAAGGCTTGATTGAGATGTACCTTTAAGAGATTTCAGATGGCAGATTTCAGATTTCAGATTTCCACAAAAGCAGTTTAATGTTCCAATTCAAACAATTTTCTCTTGAACAAGACCGTTGTGCAATGAAAATTGGCACCGATGGTGTTCTACTCGGTGCTTGGACTCCAATAGAGAATAATCCTTTGAGTATTCTAGACATTGGAACCGGAACTGGAATCATTGCACTAATGTTGGCACAAAGAAGTTCGGCCGAGCACTCGAGCCTGAAAGGCGAACAGGCGCAGCAAATCGATGCTTTAGAAATTGACGAAAAAGCTTATGAACAAGCGACAGATAATTTTGAAAATTCCCCTTGGAATAACCGCTTGTTTTGTTTTCACGCCGCTTTGGACGAATTTGTCGAAGAACCCGAAGAGGAGTATGATTTAATCGTTTGTAATCCTCCTTTTTATAGCGAAGATTATAAATCTGATAATAAACAACGAGATTTAGCGCGATTTCAGGATGCGATGCCCTTTGAAAATTTGATTGAAGCTGCCGCTTTATTACTTTCTGAAAACGGAATATTCTCAGTGATTATTCCTTTCAAGGAAGAAGAAAATTTCGTGGCTCTCGCCAAAGAACACGAATTATTTCCTCTAAAAATTACCCGTGTAAAAGGAACCCCAACTTCCGAAACCAAACGCAGTCTTTTGGCTTTTAGTCGAAATACTATTTCAAATTTTACAATTGATGAGTTAATCATCGAAACCGATAGACACGTTTATACTCCTGAATATATTGCCTTGACGAAGGATTTTTATTTGAAGATGTAGCGGTAAATTTATCCAAAATTAATTCTTTATTATACATTCCAAACAGTGTTTTTTAAACTACTTTTGAACATTCAATACATTTTATGATGACTCAAATTAGTATTCTAGGTTGCGGTTGGTTGGGGTTGCCATTGGCGAAAGCCTTAATCGAAAATAAATTTTTAGTGAAAGGTTCAACAACCTCTGTTGCAAAACTTTCGGTTTTGGAAAATGCGGGAATTATTCCTTTCTTAATTGTTCTTACACCAAATTCTAACTTTCAATCATCAACGAATAATCTAGTTGAAGAAGAAGAAAAAACTGAAAATCTTACTGCTTTTTTAGAAAATGCAAAGATTTTAATCATTGATATTCCGCCTAAACTTCGAGGATCTGAAAAAGAAAACTTTGTTTTGAAGATTAAAAATATCATTCCAGCTATCGAAAAATCTACTGTCGAAAATGTCATTTTCATTAGTTCGACCTCGGTTTATGGGGAAAATAATTTGCTAGTTACCGAAGAAACCGCGTTGAATCCTGATACAGAAAGTGGCAAACAATTGATGGAAACGGAGCAACTTTTGCAAAGCA
The DNA here is from genome assembly GCA_003449615.1 of Flavobacterium sp. Lineage (GTDB taxonomy): Bacteria > Bacteroidota > Bacteroidia > Flavobacteriales > Flavobacteriaceae > Flavobacterium. The sequence continues at coordinate 1,548 of DMHA01000113.1, read as the reverse complement.
ATACGAATTTCAAAACTACTATTTTGCGCTTCGGCGGATTGATTGGCGAAGACCGACATCCTGTACATTTTTTGGCAGGAAGAACCCATATTGAAAATCCAAATGCTCCTATAAATCTGATTCATCAGGAGGATTGCATAGGAATTATTATGGCAATTATTGACCAAATTCAAATTAAATGCTGGAATAGGAACGAAGATTTCAATGCTGTAACTCCTTTTCATCCTAGTCGAAAAGAATATTACACTCAAAAAGCTATTGAGTTGAATTTGGCTTTGCCTGAATTTAATTTAGAAAACAGTACTTTTGGAAAAACGATTTTGAGTAATAAAACAGCAACTTTTTTGGGATATACTTTTAAAAAACCAAAATTATAAATTGAAAGCAAAATTAAAAAACGCCGTTTTGGCGAAAATAAGTATTATAGGATTGCCAATTCTAGCTTTATGTTGGGTCAGTTTTTTTTGGGGAACAACTTGGCTTGCCTCAAAAGAAGGGGTTAAAAATATGCCCGCCTTGCAACTTGCTGGAATAAGACAATTCCTTGGCGGATTCCTATATGTCGTTTTCTTTTTATATAAAAAAACGCCTTGGCCCAAAGGGAAACAATGGAAAACCATATTTATTCTTAGTATTCTCAATTTTGTAATGAGCAACGGTTTAAGTACTTGGGGAGTAAAATATATCAGTAGTGGTTTGGGTGCAATTATTGGAGCTATTTTCCCATTGTGGATTGTATTAATTACTGTTTTTAGAGGCGAAAAGATTGCCAGATTATCCATACTTGGATTAATCATCAGTTTTGGTGGCGTTTGCGTAATTTTTTACGATCATTTGATCGATTTTTTGAAGCCTGATTTTAGATTTGGAATTCTAATTTCTTTGATTGCCACAGTAAGTTGGGCTTTTGGAACAATATATACCAGAAAAAAAGCGGCCAGTTTTAATCCCTATTTTAGTTTGGGATTGCAAATGCTCATTTCAAGTTGTATCACTTTGGCAGTTGTTGGTGTCACAGGAACGGGAGTAAATATAAGCCAGATTCCAGCAAATTCTTGGTGGGCTATTGGGTATTTGGTCGTTATTGGATCTGTACTTACCTTTATCGCTTTTATTTATATGATTCAAAGACTTCCGGCAGAAATAAACAGTATTTACGCTTACATAAATCCTATTGTTGCTATTTTATTAGGTGCTATAATTTTTGGTGAACCGCTAACAATGGCAATTGCTTTTGGCGGTGGAGTTACTTTGTGTGGCTTGTATTTGGTTAATTATTCCTTTCGCAAGTCCAAAACATAATACTTTGATAGATTATTTTTTTGCACTAAATCCAAAATCAAATGAGTGTAATTTAATTTTTGAAGCCCTTTTCAATCATCAATCGATTAGCTCTTTTTCTATAAAATAATTCACAATAGCCTCTTTCATCAAAACCGATTGTTCGCCTGCTTTTAGCGGTGGCAATTCTTCTTTTACACTGTAATGCGGCCAACCTTCTTCGTCGAAAAATTCGAATTCATAAAATCCATAAGGTTCCAATAATCG
>DMHA01000354.1 GCA_003449615.1 Flavobacterium sp. | reverse complement strand
TTCTTGAATGAAGAGGAGGAACTCTATTCTTTGTCAGACTTAAAGAAGGTTTATAATGACTAAAGGCGACATTGTTTTGGTAACCTTTCCATTTACTGATTTGAAAGGAAGCAAATTACGACCTGCTGTAATACTAACAAAGACAACACTTGATGTTACTGTTTGTTTCATTACCTCACAAATCGGTTGGCAAGAAAGTACAGATGTTTTGTTAAACCCTTCAGCGGAAAATGGAATTAGAAAACAATCGCTTATACGAACAAATAAAATTGCGACAATAGATAAATCTTTGGTCAAGGGGCTTATGGGAACTTTGGAGAGTAAGGAAATACAAGAGTTAAATCAGAAATTAAAGTTGCTTTTGCAATTATAAATAGGCATTAATTAGTCAGGAGTGTTGTTAATTATAGAAAGAAATGCTGAAAAAAGTTATCTTTGAACAATATTTTAACTAATGAAAAAAGAACGAATTTACGTTGACACATCTATCGTTTTATGAAAAATTAAAAACCTATTAAATAGCTGATTTTTAATTCATAATTCGTAATTTTTAATTGATTTCTATGTCAGAACTATTATTACCACCAGAGCATCGATATGCTAAAATAATACAAGAACGCCACAACGAAGACGGAAGCGAGCTTTCAATTCTGAATTTAGGCCCAACACACCCAGCAACACACGGTATTTTTCAGAATATCTTATTGATGGATGGAGAGAAAATAGTCGAAGCCGAACCAACCATTGGCTATATTCACCGAGCTTTTGAGAAAATTGCCGAAAATCGTCCATTTTACCAAATCACACCACTTACCGACCGAATGAACTACTGCTCCTCGCCTATCAACAATATGGGCTGGTGGATGACAGTAGAAAAATTGTTGGATATTGAAATTCCTAAAAGAGTCCAATATTTAAGAGTTATCGTGATGGAATTGGCTAGAATTACAGACCACATTATTTGTAATTCTATTCTTGGTGTCGATACTGGAGCTTATACTGGTTTCTTGTACGTTTTTCAGTTCAGGGAAAAAGTTTACGAAATCTACGAAGAAATTTGCGGAGCTCGTTTGACCACCAATATGGGAAGAATGGGCGGTTTTGAAAGAGATTGGTCACCAAAAGCATTTGAATTGCTAGATGTGTTTTTAAAAGATTTTCCAGTGGCTTGGAAAGAATTTGAAAACTTATTCGAAAGAAACAGAATTTTTATCGACAGAACCGTAAACGTAGGTCCAATTTCCGCCGAAATGGCAATGGCTTATGGATTTACAGGTCCCAATCTTCGTGCTGCTGGAGTAGATTATGACGTTCGTGTGGCACATCCGTACTCGTCTTATGAAGATTTTGATTTCATAATTCCTGTTGGAAAATCAGGCGATACCTACGATCGTTTTTGTGTTCGTAATGCCGAAGTTTGGGAAAGCTTGAGCATCATTCGTCAAGCATTGGACAAAATGCCAGAAGGAAACGTATTTCATGCCGATGTTCCTGAATATTATTTGCCTCCAAAAGAAGATGTCTATCACGATATGGAATCTTTGATTTACCATTTCAAAATTGTAATGGGAGAAATTCCTGTTCCAGTTGCCGAAATTTATCACGCTGTTGAAGGCGGAAACGGAGAAGTAGGATTTTATTTGGTAACCGACGGAAGCAGAACTCCTTATAGATTACATTTCCGCCGACCTTGTTTTATCTATTACCAAGCCTATCCCGAAATGATAAAAGGGGCAATGCTGTCGGATGCGATTGTTATCTTGTCAAGTTTAAACGTAATTGCTGGAGAGTTAGACGCTTAAAATAATTTTAGATTTTAGATTTTAGATTTTAGATTCTGTTGGATTTGAAATTTAGATTGAAAAAATCTAAATGTGAAATAAAAAATGAATTATAAATTTTGAATTTTAGAGACTATAAAAAAATCTAAAATCTAAAATCTAAAATCTAAAATGGAATACAAACAAGAAATAAATATGACCGAAACATTGATGAACCGCATCAATGAATTAATCAGTCATTATCCCGAGGGAAAACAAAAATCAGCTTTGTTGCCAGTTTTGCATGAAGTTCAAGATGCTCACGACAACTGGTTGAGTGTTGAATTGCAAGACAAAGTGTCCGAAATACTTTCGATAAAACCTGTCGAAGTGTATGAGGTAGTTTCCTTTTACACCATGTTCAACAGACGACCTATAGGGAAATACATGTTCGAGTTTTGCCAAACTTCCCCTTGTTGTTTGAATGGTGTTGAAGATTTGATGGATTATACTTGCGAAAAACTAGGCGTAAAAATTGGTGAAACTACTCCAGACGGACTTTTTGAAGTGAGAGGTGTGGAATGTTTAGGGGCTTGTGGTTATGCCCCGATGATGCAATTGGGCGATTTTTATAAAGAACATTTGACCAAAGAAAAAGTAGATCAAATTATTGCCGATTGTAGAGATAATAAAATTACGTTACACGATAAATAAAAATGGAAAACAATCATTTAACCTATTTCAAAATCGAAAATTTCAAGAAATTTGACTCTCTTGAGGTAATTGACATTGGGCAATTTAATTTGATTGTTGGAGATAATAATGTTGGGAAAACTTGTTTGTTGGAGGCGTTGTTGTTTGATGAAAATCCTCAGCAACTTTTGGATAATTTTTATTTAGCATTGACAAAAAGAGGATTGAAATTTCAAGTTGAAGAAATCACCAGAAAAGCAAATGGCATTTCTACAACAGAAATCTTAGCTCCAAAGGAAAATTATTTTGAAAAATACATAATAAAAAAAGAAGATAGAATTATCATTAATTATAAATTTTTGTTAGGAATCAATAAAAATATTAAAATCCGAATACCAAGTGAAATTGAAATAAAAGAGAATATTCTCAAAACAGAAATAATTAATAATAAAGAGTATCTAAAGCAATATGTAGTATTCAGTCAATGGAATCCAACAAAGGTTGATAATAAATTTTTATGGATTTATGATTATGATTTAAATATTTTAAATTTTCCATTAATCAGTTTTAACGACACTCCCTTAGAAGAAGAATCAAGAAGCATTTATGAAAATTTAAAAACAAAAAGAGAAAAACAAATCTTAATTGATGTTTTAAAAGTAGTGAATCCAAATATTGTTGAAATTGAGTTAAGAGAGAATTTTGACGATTTAAAATCCGTTTTTTTAATCAGTTTTGAAGATAAAGACGAGTTTGTTCCTCTAAATTTCATAGGCGATGGTTTCAAACGAATATTTTATATCGTCTTGAAAGCATTATCATTAAGAGGAAAAAGAATCTTAATTGACGAAATTGAAATAGGAGTTCATTACTCTAAAATGAAAGATTTTTGGATTAATTTAATGAAGGTTTGCAAAGAGTTGGATGTGCAATTGTTTGCCTCAACCCACTCGAGTGAATGTATTGGGGCTTTTGTTAAAGCAGCAAAAGAATTAAACGAACATAACATTCGATTGATAAAATTAAAGGAAAATAAAGACAAATCAATAAAATCAATTTGTTATAAAGATGAATATATAGAATATATGGTTGAATCTAATACCGAAGAGCGTTAATGGATTTGCCAGTTAGAATTTTTTGCGAAGGACATTCAGACCAAAGATTTTTGAGAGATTTTATATTCCTAACTTATAATATTAGTATTACTGATAGCGAATTAAAAAAGAATGAAAAAATTTACAGACTTGATGGTTGGTCAAACTTAAAAATTCAAAAAGAGAAAATTGTTGAAGACTTTTCAGAATATACTTCGTTGATATTTTTAGATGCCGATGATGAAAAAGTAATCGATAAGTCAGGTTTTGACGCAACAATTAAATTTGTAACTGAACTAATGGCTACTTGGAATTGGTCAAAATATGATATTTTTGTATTACCCAATCATCAAGATACAGGAACAGTAGAAGATTTATTAGAAAATGTAATCAATAAAAAACACTCTCAAATTTTTGAATGTTGGAATGAGTTCGAAAATTGCTTATCAAAAGACAAATCTTTGACGATTCCAGCCAAAAAATCAAAAATATACAGTTATTTAGAATGTTTGCACGGAGTTACCAATCAAGAAAAAGACAAATGTAAAGATCCGAATAGAGATTTTCAAGACGAAAGTTTGTGGGATATTAGGAATTTAGAAAACCCATACATTTCAAAATTAAAAACATTTTTAGACAAACATTTAAATTAATTATGTCACAAAAAATATTATTAGACAAAGTAAATATTCCGGGAATCAAAACATACCAAGTCTATCGTCAAAACGGTGGTTATGCTTCTGTAGAAAAAGCCTTGAAAACATTGACACCAGATGAAGTGGTCGAAGAAGTAAAAACTTCCGGATTGCGTGGTCGTGGTGGAGCGGGATTTCCAGCAGGAATGAAATGGAGTTTTATTGACAAAAAATCAGGAAAACCAAGACATTTGGTATGCAACGCCGACGAATCAGAGCC
>DMHA01000177.1 GCA_003449615.1 Flavobacterium sp. | reverse complement strand
CTTTTTTCATCTTACTTAATTATAAAAGGTTAATTATTAATTCGAGGCAAAGATATAAATTTTTTAATAGTATAAATATTTTTTTTATATTTTTTTCAATATTTTTTTCTTTGGTCTTCAACAGTTTGTTTTTCAATCAATAAACTCAAAAATTCTTACTAAAAGTTGATTTCTTAGATTAACTTTTTAATCTTTATTACTTTATTCTAGTGTCTTATTTTACTTGTCTTTTGGTTTTTAAATTTAGTGAGTGATACAATGTTTATTTATTCAAAATTTGTTTTAAAATAATAGCTGCTGCTCCTTTATTCATTTGCACAAAAGTGCTGCAAATATGGCCTTTTTCGTTGCGGATGTCCTTGTTTCTAATTAAATTCGAAAAAGCATCTGAGAGCTCATTTTTATTTCCAATAGAAACACAACCACCATTATGTACCAAAGCAGTTGCTTCTGCAAAATGACTGAAATTAGGTCCAATAACAATGGGAACACCAAAAGTAGCAGGCTCTAAAATATTATGAACACCAGGATTGCCAAAACCACCACCAACGTAAGCAATATCAGCATAACTGTAAATTTTGGTCAAAATTCCGATAGTGTCGATGATAAAAACATCGTAATCCTGTAAGGACGAGACGCCAACTATCCCTACTTCTGAAAATAAAATTGTTTTTTTATAAATAGAATTTTTCAATTCTTGAATTTGTTCACTTTTGATGTTATGTGGCGCAATGACAAACTTGACTTTTTCGGAAGTTTGATTGATAAACTCGACTAATAATTTTTCGTCTTTTGGCCACGAACTTCCCACGATAATAGTCAAAGTTTCTTTTTTGAAGGATTCAATAAAATCCAAAGAATTATCTTTTTCCAAAATAGTGGCTACTCGGTCAAAACGAGTGTCACCAGAAACGCTTACATTGGTTTTGCCCAATTGCAACAGCAGTTTTTTAGAGCTTTCGTTTTGTACAAAAAAATAAGTAAATGTATCCAACGCTTTTCTATAAAATCCGCCGTACCATTTGAAAAATAATTGATTTTCCCTAAAAATTCCTGAAATCAAATAGGTTGGAGTTTCCAGTATTAGAAGTTCATTCAAATAATTGGGCCAATATTCATATTTGATAAAGAAAACCATTTCGGGATGAACCAGTTTCAAAAATTGTTGGGCATTTTTTTTGGTATCCAAAGGCAAATAAAGCGTAACATCGGCAACGGTATTGTTTTTACGAACTTCATAACCCGAAGGCGAGAAAAAAGTTATTATGATTTTATGATTGGGAAATTGTTCTTTAATTTTTTCAATTACAGGCAAACCTTGTTCATATTCGCCCAATGAAGCAGCATGAAACCATAAGGTTTTGTCATTTGCTTTGATTTTAGTGGCTAAAATTTCAAAAACAGGTTGTCGACCATCGACAAAAAGCTTGATTTTTGGACTGAAAACAGCAATAATTTTGAGAATAAATGCTGAAAAATGTACGAGAAGGTTGTAAAGGAAAAGCATTAAGGGAATTTTTTGTAGATGTCTTTGCGGTGTTCAAATTGAACAAAAGTAATCACATTGTTATCTAAAACTAACCCAATTCTATAGTTATTTACTTTGATTCTATAACAATTTGAAAATCCAGAAAGCTTTTTTACATTTAATATTTCGGAAAAAGTTACTGCATTCTCTACATTTTCTATTGCTTTATTCAAATCTAAAATCAAATCCGCATTTTTAATTTTTTTTAAAGCTCTTAAATAAGAATTCATGAAAATTATTTCCATTTATTCAAAATTTTGTAAACTTCTTCCTTACTGGCTATCCCAGATTTCATTCCTTCTATCATCATCAATCCCAAATTTCTTTCCACTTTCAATTCATATTCAGGCGAATTCTCATCTATAAAATCAACTTTAGGGTTTATTTTTTCTACTTCAATACCCATTTTTTTGGCAAGATTTACCAATAAATTCATATCTTTTTTTGATTTACTTTTGAATTGAACTGTTTCCATCTTATTTATTATTTAACACAAATATAATAAATTTAATTACAAAAAATAATTCCTATTTTTACACAACCATTTTCAAATCATAATAAGAAAAAATTTGTTTTATTGAAGTTTGAAAAACTGGTTTGAAATGAATTTAATATCAATAAAATGAGATGCTCCTATGCCTCGCAATGACAAAATGAGAAAATTACAAATGGTTGACTTAAAAAGTCAATACGATAAACTAAAAGACACCGTAAACGCTTCAATTCAAGAAGTTCTCGACACCAACACTTACATTAATGGACCACAGGTTCATCAATTTCAAAAAAAACTGGAAGAATATCTCGATGTAAAACACGTTATTCCTTGTGCGAATGGCACTGATGCTTTGCAAATTGCCATGATGGGATTGGGTTTACAACCAGGAGACGAAGTAATTACTGCCGATTTTACCTTTGCTGCCACTGTCGAGGTGATTGCTTTGTTGCAACTGACGCCCGTTTTGGTCGATGTAGATATGGTCAATATGAACATTTCTATCGAAGCCATCAAAAAAGCGATTACACCCAAAACCAAAGCCATTGTACCTGTACATTTGTTTGGTCGTGCCGCCAATATGGAAGCAATTATGGCAATTGCCAATGAACACAAGCTTTATGTAATTGAAGACAATGCACAAGCGATTGGAGCCAATTGCAAGTTTTCGGACGGAACTAAAAAGAAAGCAGGAGTAATTGGGAATGTTGGAGCCACTTCGTTTTTTCCTTCTAAAAATTTGGGTTGTTATGGCGATGGTGGAGCGATTTTTACTAATGATGATGCCTTGGCACACACTATCCGAGGAATTGTAAACCACGGAATGTATGAGCGTTACCATCACGATGTGGTGGGTGTGAATTCAAGATTAGACAGTATTCAGGCTGCTGTTTTGAATGCTAAATTACCTTTGTTGGACGAGTATAACAAAGCACGTCAAAATGCCGCCCGAAAATATACAGCAGCTTTTGAAGGACACAAAAATATTATTGCACCCAGTATTTGCGAAATTTGTGATTGTCACGTTTTTCATCAATATGTATTGCGAATTATTGGTGCCGACCGCGACGCATTGATGCAACATTTGCAAGACAAAGGAATTCCTTGTGCCATTTATTATCCAATTCCTTTACATTCGCAAAAAGCATATTCTGATTCTCGTTACAAAGAGGAAGATTTTCCTGTAACTAATCAGTTGGTGAAAGAAGTAATCGCCTTGCCCATGCACACCGAATTAGACGATGAACAAATTAAATTCATAACAGACAGCGTTTTAGAATTTTTAATTCTAAAATATAAATGATATTCTTTTCAACTCAATGCAGTCATTACTTTGAGTATATTTTGCTTGCTGTTGCCAATATAAATTTTGCTGTTAATGATAAATACGGGACGACTCAAAAAAGTATAATGTTCTAAAATGTGTTTTTTGAAATCGGCTTCGGTCAAAGATTTATTTTTCAAATCCATTGATTTATAAAGTTGTGCTTTTTTGCTAAAAAGTGCTTCATAACTTCCTGAAAGTTGGTACATTTCTTCCAATTCATGTGTCGTAATCGGGTTTTGTTTGATGTCGTGAAAGGTCAAATTATGGTTTTGAGGTAACGCCTTTATAATTTTTCGGCAGCTGTCACAGGAAGCGAGATAGTATATTTTGTTCATTTGATTTTGAAATTCTTTGTGCAAATAAAAATCATTTATCACAGAAAATGATTATTTTTAAAAAAATTTTAAAAAAATGCAACAAACAATCGAAATTACTAGAACGAGCAGAAAAATTGTCAGTCAATTTTTGGAAAACCATTCTTTAGAACAGCTCAACAAAATTCCCACAGGCTTCAATAACAATCTTATTTGGAATATTGGACATATTGTTGTTACACAGCAATTGTTGGTTTATAAACTTTCTGGTTTGCCTTTGATGGTTTCTGACCAATTGGTGCAACGCTTTAGTAAAGGCGCCAAGCCAGAATTCGAAGCAACCCAAGCTGATGTAGATGAAATCATGACTTTGTTAACTAAAACCATTGATCAAACGATTGAAGATTATGAAAATGGCATTTTCAAAAACTTTTATGAATATCCCACTTCAACGGGTTTCATTCTAAAAAATGTAGAAGATGCTATGGTTTTTAATAATTTTCACGAAGGGCTTCATATTGGAATTATGATGAGTTTAAAAAAGTTTGTTTAGGTAATTCCTAATCCGAAAGGATGTTTTTGGGAAATAAAAAAGGGAGATTTGAATGAACAAACCTCCCTTTTTGAGTTGAAATATGAATTATAATTATCCCAAAGCAGCTCTTTTGAAACCTGTTACAATAAGATTTTTGTCTAAAGATTTTACATAATCAGCAACGCTCATTTTGTTGTCTTTAATGTAATCTTGGTTTACTAAGGTATTGTCTTTGAAGAAACGAGCTAATTTTCCTTTGGCGATATTGTCTAACATGGCTTCTGGTTTTCCCTCTTGACGCAAAATATCTTTTGCGATTTCAATTTCTTTTGCAATAGTATCTGCATCTACACCAGCTTCGTTCAAAGCAATTGGAGCCATAGCTGCTGCTTGCATTGATACGTTTTTCGCAACTTCGTCAGCGCCTGCAACGTTTGCAGATAAGGCTACCAAAGTGGCAATTTTGTTTCCAGCGTGAATATAAGAACCAACAAAAGCGCCATTTAATCTTTCGAATGAACGGATTTCAATTTTTTCTCCAATAACTCCAGTTTGCTCGATTAATTTTTCAGCAATAGTGATTCCGTTGTAATCAGCAGCTAAAAAAGCGTCTTTTGTATCGAAATTCAAAGCCATTTCAGCAAAATCTTGAGCTAATTTTATGAATGATTCATTTTTCCCTACGAAGTCAGTTTCACAGTTAAGAGAAACAATAGCTCCAGTAGTTTTGTCTGCACTAACAATAGCGATAACAGCACCTTCCGTAGATTCTCTGTCAGCACGATTTGCAGCTACTTTTTGTCCTTTTTTACGAAGGTTTTCGATGGCTAAATCGAAGTCTCCATCTGATTCTACAAGTGCTTTTTTGCAGTCCATCATTCCTGCACCTGTGATTGTTCTTAATTTATTTACGTCTGCAGCAGTAATTGTTGCCATAATAATTAGTTTTATTTATTAGTAAAAAGTAAAATTCCAAAAAACAAAAAACAAATATCAAATAAATTTCAATTTTTTAAATTTCAAAAACTTTACTTGGTTTTGAATTTTGATTTTGAGTATTATTTGTGTTTTGGAATTTGTGTTTTGGAATTTATAATTGATTTATTCTTCTGTTTCTGGAGTTTCAACTTCGGCAGTTGGTTCAGCTACTTCAACTTCAACAGCTGGTTCAACTTCTTCAGCTACTGGTGCAACCACAACTTCTTCTGCAACTTCTTCTTCTTCAGTATTTGCTTCTGGTTGAATATCTGCTTCAGTTCCTCTGTTGGCAAGACCATCAACAATCGCAGCAGTTACAATAGATAAAATTTTATCGATTGATTTAGAAGCATCATCATTTGCTGGAATTACATAATCTACCTCTCTTGGGTCAGAATTGGTATCTACCATTGCGAAAACTGGAATGTTTAATTTTTGAGCTTCTTTTATTGCGATGTGTTCTGCTTTGATGTCAACCACGAACAATGCTGCAGGAAGTCTAGACATATCTGCGATTGAACCTAA
>DMHA01000053.1 GCA_003449615.1 Flavobacterium sp. | reverse complement strand
ATAAAATTTCAATAGCAATTACAATGGCAATGGCAATGGCAATGGCAATAACAATGGCAATGGCAATAACAATGGCAATAACAATTTCATTTTCAACAACAATTTCAATGCAATTTCAATGGCAAAATTAAATTATTACTCCTAACTCCTGACTTCTAACTTCTAACCTCTTACTTCTAACCTCACAATGAGAATAATACCCGCAATAGACATCATCGAAGGAAAATGTGTTCGCTTATCGAAAGGCGATTACAATACCAAAATAATATATAACGAAAATCCGCTGGAAGTGGCTAAATCATTCGAGGCACACGGAATTGAATATTTGCATTTGGTGGATTTGGATGGCGCAAAATCCAGTAAAATAGTCAATTATAAAATATTGGAACAAATTGCCTCGCAAACTAAATTGAAAATTGATTTTGGTGGCGGATTAAAAGCAGATTCTGATTTAAAAATTGCTTTCGAATCTGGTGCAAACCAAATCACAGGCGGAAGTATTGCCGTAAAAAACCGGGCGATTTTCGAAAAATGGATTGTAGAATACGGTTCGGATAAAATCATTTTGGGAGCGGATGCCAATAACGAAAAAGTAGCCGTTTCAGGTTGGTTAGAAGATTCTGATGAAGATTTGGTTCCCTTTATTCAGAATTACCAAAACAAAGGAATTCAGTACGTTATTTGCACCGATATTGCCAAAGACGGAATGTTAGAAGGCCCCAGTTTTGATTTGTATGCCAAGATTTTATCAGAAGCCAAAGGAATCAAATTAATTGCCTCAGGAGGAATTTCTACCTTTGACGAATTGCCTAAATTGGCCGAATTGGGTTGCGAAGGAACGATAATTGGTAAGGCGATTTATGAAGGACGAATTTCGTTGAAACAATTGGAGAATTATATTTTAACAAACCTAACAGGTTTTTAAAACCTGTTAGGTTTAAACAATAAATTATGCTTACAAAAAGAATAATCCCTTGCCTAGACATCAAAAACGGACGAACCGTGAAAGGTGTTAATTTCGTAGATTTGCGAGATGCTGGCGATCCTGTGGAATTGGCGAAAATCTATTCCGATGAAGGGGCTGACGAATTGGTTTTCCTTGATATTTCGGCAACAGAAGAACGCCGAAGTACTTTGCTGGATTTGGTACGTAATGTGGCGGCAACCATCAATATTCCGTTTACTGTTGGCGGTGGAATTTCCTCCGTTTCGGATGTGGAAGCTTTATTGCAAAACGGTGCTGATAAGGTTTCCATCAATTCATCGGCTGTAAAAAATCCGCAGTTGATTAATGATTTGGCACAGAAATTTGGTAGCCAATGTGTAGTTGTGGCAATTGATGCCAAGCAAATTGATGGCGAGTGGTTCGTTCATTTGGTAGGAGGAAAGGTTCCCACAGAAATCAAATTGTTTGATTGGGCCAAAGAAGTGGAACAACGTGGAGCGGGAGAAATCTTGTTCACCTCGATGAATCACGACGGAACCAAAAACGGATTTGCTAACGAAGCTTTGGCAAAATTATCCGAAATAGTTAATATTCCTATAATTGCTTCGGGTGGAGCGGGGAATATGCAACATTTTGTAGATACCTTTGTCGTAGGAAAAGCAGATGCAGCTTTGGCAGCAAGCGTATTTCATTTCAAGGAAATTGAAATCAAAACCTTAAAAAAAGAACTTAAAAATAATAATATAGAAGTTAGAAGCTTGAAGTAGGAAGCTGGGAGTTTGTAGCAGGAAGAAAATAATCATAATAAAAATTTCATCTTGTGTCTTCAAACTTCCATCTCCCATCTTCCAACCAAAAAACAAAAAATATGAATGTAGATTTCTCAAAACTCGCACACGGATTGATTCCAGCGATAATTCAAGATAGCGAAACCAAAAGCGTTTTGATGCTCGGATATATGAATGCTGAATCCTATCAAAAAACATTGGACACCCAAAAAGTAACTTTTTTTAGCCGTTCCAAACAAAGACTTTGGACAAAAGGCGAGGAGAGTGGGAACTTTTTAAATTTAGTTGACATCAAAAATGATTGTGATAATGACACGTTTCTGATACAAGTAAAACCAGAGGGACCGACTTGTCATACAGGTTCCGATACTTGCTGGCAAGAAGCTAATAATCAAGAATATGGATTTCTATCTATATTAGAAAAAACCATTAAGCTACGAAGAGAAAATGCTGATACCGAGAAAAGTTATGTGGCCTCTTTGTTCGAGAAAGGAATCAATAAAATTGCCCAAAAAGTAGGAGAAGAAGCGGTGGAAGTCGTGATAGAAGCCAAAGACAATAATGATCATTTATTCTTGGACGAAAGTGCCGATTTGCTTTTTCATTATCTCATTTTATTGCAAGCCAAAGGATTTCAATTAAACGATGTGGTTGAAGTATTAAAAGGGCGACAAAAATAATTTTATTGACTAATTTACACCAAAATATCCCAATTAGAATATCGTTTTTCTATTGGGTTTTCTGGGTGTACGACAAATTGTATTTATTATAGAATTAAGAGCTATAACCTAATGTTATTGAAATTAATCATTCCACGGTTGATCCCGAAAGCGTTCGGGAGTGGGCAATGTTGGAGAATGAAATCTGTCAAAAACCATAGCCAACGGTTTCAACCGTTGG
>DMHA01000380.1:466-7503 GCA_003449615.1 Flavobacterium sp. | reverse complement strand
GCCATTCGTTCTAAAGTGGTAACCAATGATGAATTGGCAAAATTCCCTGGCACATTAAAAAGTGTTCCAGCCATTGGAAGACCATTTGCTAAAGAAAATGAATCTTATATTTTACAAGTTTCTCCCGAAGATTGTACAGGTTGTGACCTTTGCGTGGTGGTTTGTCCAGCAGTAAGCAAAGAGAAAGAAAACTTCAAGTCTATCAATATGAGGAAAAAAATTGAACATGATGCCGTAGAAAATGTAAACTGGGATCATTTTGTAAGCTTACCTTATTATGACCGAACTGAATTGCAAATTACCAACGTAAAAGGATCTCAATTTTTGGAACCATTATTTGAATTCTCAGGAGCTTGTTCTGGTTGTGGAGAAACCCCTTATATCAAAATGATTACTCAGTTGTATGGCGATAGTATGCTGATTGCCAATGCAACAGGATGTTCCTCAATTTATGGTGGAAATTTACCAACCACTCCTTACAAAACCAATGAATTTGGTAGAGGTCCAGCTTGGGCAAACTCACTTTTTGAAGACAATGCAGAGTTTGGTTTGGGTCTAAAATTAGGATTGTCCAAAAAACAAGAGATTGCAGTTGATTTATTAAAATCATTAGAATCTGTTGTTGGTAGTGAATTGGTAGCTGCTATTTTGAACAACCCTGAAGATACAGAAGCATCGAAAAATGAAAAATTTGCTCAAATTGATGCGCTTAAAACAATTTTAGAGAAAGTTAATGATAACCCAGAAGCCAAAAAATTAAGCCAATTGACCGAATATCTTCGTAAAAAAGCCGTTTGGATTTTTGGTGGAGACGGTTGGGCGTATGACATCGGTTACGGTGGAGTGGATCACGTATTATCAACAGGTGAAGACATCAATATTTTGGTAATGGATACCGAGGTGTATTCTAACACTGGTGGACAAGCTTCTAAATCGACTCCTCTTGGAGCAAGTGCTAAGTTTACTATTGGTGGTAAGAAAACAGGTAAAAAATCCCTTGCCCTTCAAGCTATTTCTTATGGAAATGTTTACGTTGCCCAAATTGCAATGGGAGCCAAAGATTTACAATCGCTTAGAGCTATTGAAGAAGCTGCGGCTTATCCTGGACCATCATTGATTATTGCTTATTCTCATTGTGGTGAACACGGGTATGAATTGAAACACGCTATCGACCAACAAGAAAAAGCGGTGGATAGTGGCTACTGGCCTTTGTTTAGATTCAATCCTGCGGAATCAAAAGGCAAGAAATTCAAATTAGATTCCAAAGCGCCAAGTATTCCTTTGAGTGACTTTATGTACAACGAAGCTCGTTTTACCAGAGTTGTCAAAGAAAATGCCGAATTGGGAGCTGCTTTACTTACTCAAGCTCAGGAAGAAGTAGATTCTAAATGGGAAAGATTAGAATTGTATAGAGATTTGTAAAGTGTTCAAAATATTTTGAGAACACATTAAAATATTGGTTATTTGGTTAGACGAAAAACCTACTCGGGATTTAAATCTTAGGTAGGTTTTTTTATGGGATTGCTATTGAAAGTTCGTGATAAATGGTATATTTGAGATATATTTGACAGCACAATAGGTATAATCTAACTGTTTTTGCTACTTATATGCTAGTTTGTAGCGAGTAAATGCAAGTTGGTAGTAATATGACCAAAAAAATTGAAAATGATAAATATAATTGGAGGCGGAATATCAGGATTATCAACTGCATTAGCATTAGAAACTAACGGAATTGAATATAATTTGTTTGAACAAAATTCTGAAATAACTTATGAAAATGTAGGTTTAGGGATTAGTTCAAATATGCATCATATATTAAAAGAATGGAGGATTTTAGATGAAACTACTGAAATTGGAGCAGAAATAAAAAAGTTTCATTTCGTTGACAAGCAATTGAATTATATCAATTCTTTTAAAATGGACAATTCACCATTATCTGTAAATCGAAAATTATTTTATGAATTAATCCTTAAAAAATTAGATAAAAATAAAATTCATCTTAACTCAAATAAATCTAAAAATGATTTTATTGAAAGTGAAATTGTAATTTCTGCCGAAGGAATAAACTCAAAAACACGAAATGAAATTTATCCAGAACTAAAAATAAGAGATTCCAACCAAATTTTGTGGAGAGGAATTACAGAAATTGAATTGGACGAAAAATTTAAAAATTCTTATCACGATTTTATTGGGAATAATTTGAGATTTGCAATTATTCATTCCGGAAAAAATTACTATAGTTGGTACATAATTAAAGAAAAACAAATAGATGAAAAAATAACTTTGGATAAAAATGTTTTAAAATCATATTTCAAAAATTATCACAATATTGTAGCTGAAGTTATTGAAAAATCAGAAAATATTTATTTTGCAGAATTGTTGGATATAAATCCAACAAAAAGGAAAAAGTTAAGTTGGTATAAAAACAATACTCTGATGATTGGGGATTCTATTCATCCAACAACACCAAATATGGCTAATGGAGCGTGTTTAGCAATGGAAGATTCCTATTTGCTAGCCAATTTATTAAACAACAAAAGTCATTCAACAAAAGAAATATTTGAAATATTTCAATCCAAAAGAACTAAAAAAATAAACACAATTGTATCTCAATCTTGGAGGTTTGGCAAAATGGTACACCAAAAAAGTAAAATAGCGAATTATTTTATAAAAATTGGATTTAAATTTACGCCGAAATTTATGTTTG
Source organism: Flavobacterium sp. (assembly GCA_003449615.1). Lineage (GTDB taxonomy): Bacteria > Bacteroidota > Bacteroidia > Flavobacteriales > Flavobacteriaceae > Flavobacterium. Next base: position 4,796 of record DMHA01000380.1, on the reverse strand, counting down.
ATAAAATATATTCAAATATTTTAATTGAAACACGAATCTAAAAAACATTCTACTTGAGAAAGTATTAAAAGAATGGTGATTTGGTTAGACGAAAAACCTACCCAGAATTTAAAATCTTGGGTAGGTTTTTTATTTTAAACGCATTGTTTATTGAAAATTTAAAAAAAACGCAAAACTGTAAAATTAGCACTTACTGGCTGTTCATCCCGAAGATTCGGGAGTACTCTATATAGTGTTTATTGTTATTTGTTTCAATAAAAATGGGTGTTGGCTTTCAAATTATACCAATTGTAGTTTTAAAATGGTCTAATCCATTTTAAAATTTTACAATGGTTAATGCCGTTAGACAATATATTGAGTACAATTTATGGGACTCTTATATATTGCTAATCGGTATTATTATCAAAGCAGTCATTTTTTTCTCAATTTAATTTTGAAGTGGTTTAAATTTTTTATTGATTAAATGATTAATTTAAGACGTAGTAACGAAAACATGTTTTTCTTCTTCACCGGTATTTTCTAGCTCGTATTCTTTTTTAAATCCAGTCAATTTCACTTTAATATTTTCTTCTTTTGCCCTTATTTTTTTGAATTCTTTAATTAAATCCAATACATCGTGTGCAATGTAAACCGTGTCTTGAGCATTAATAATTACTTTAGAATTTTCTGGAATTTTACTCAAAGTTTGTTTAATTGCAGCTTTATTCAAGAAAGATACTTCTTGGGCCAAATCAATATGAATTACATCGCCATCGTGATATTCTTCTTTTCTAAAGTGATAGGCTCTTTTCATATTTCCTCGCAAGATGGCAAAAACACTGATAATCAACCCCAAAGCAACACCTTTTAACAAGTCCAAAAACACAACCGCTAATAAAGTGGCAATAAAAGGGACAAATTGGTATTTTCCGTTCTTCCAAAAATGTTTGAAAGTGGCTGGTTTTGCCAGTTTGTAGCCTACCAACAACAATATGGCGGCTAAAGTGGCTAGTGGAATTTTATTCAATATTGCTGGAATTGTCAGTACACTTATCAATAATAATATTCCGTGGATGATGGCAGACATTTTAGATTTTGCCCCAGCATTATTATTTGCCGATGTCCGAACCACTACAGATGTCATTGGCAATCCTCCCAAAAGAGAGCTAACCAAGTTGCCAATTCCTTGTGCTTTCAGCTCGACATTGGTGTCTGTATAACGTTTGTGAACGTCCATTCTGTCAGCGGCTTCAATACACAATAAGGTTTCTATCGAAGCTACTATTGCAATAGTAAGTCCAATTATCCAAACTTTTGGATTGGTAATTCCAGAAAAATTAGGCGTTACAATAATTTGTTTGAACTCTTCTAATGTAGATGGAATGGGTAAAGAAACCAAATGTTCTTTTGATATTGCCAGCGAACTCCCCATCGAAAGGAAAATTTCATTTAATACCACGCCTAAAATTACGGCAATAAGTGCTCCAGGTATTAATTTTAAACTCTTTAGAAAAGGTATTTTATCCCAAGCAATTAAAATAATTAATGAGATAACTGTTACCAATATTGCTCCAATCTGAATATAATTGACAATCCCCAATAAGGACGAAAATGTATTGCTTCCATCCGCTTGTGAAAAAGCTAAATCGCCTTCAAAATCACTGTCATATCCAAAAGCGTGTGGTAGTTGTTTTAGAATAATTATAATACCAATTCCTGCTAACATTCCTTCGATTACATTGGTAGGAAAATAATTTGAAATACTTCCCGCTTTAATGAAACCAAGTGCCAATTGAATTAAACCCGCAATAAAAACGGCTGTTAAAAAAATATCAAACGCACCCAAATCAGTTATGGCTGTTAAAACAATTGCGGTTAATCCTGCCGCTGGTCCGGAAACGCTTAAATGAGATTTGCTCAAATAGCCCACCACGATTCCGCCAATAATACCTGAAATAATACCTGAAAATAAAGGTGCGCCCGAAGCCATAGCAATACCTAAACATAACGGAAGTGCCACTAAAAAAACCACTAAACCCGATGCGAAATCAGATTTAAGGTTGGCAAAAAGATTGATTTTTTTTGTCATTATACCTTATTAAAAAATTAAATACATAGAATTTGTCAAAATTAATTGGATAAATTGATTTAAAAAAATTAAAACCAATATTGCATTAAACTTGTTTGGGTGGGGGAATAAAAATCTTGGAGAAAATTGTATCGTGTTTGGAAACACTTTTGGAGAAAAATGAAAGTGAATTCAATTGAGATAAATCGACAGGAGTACTTGCAAATTCAACACTAATTATGGCTTGAATTTCTTTTTGTGCTTTTTCTTCTTCCGTAAAACCATAAAATGATGACATATCAGCATTCCTTTCCATTGCGCTAATAACTGCCGGTGTAATAAGAAAGCTTACAAAAACGAACAATAATAGTTGTGCAATCATTTTCATAGTGGGCAAATATAGAATTAATGTGATGATATTGAAATTACAAGTTTGAATTTAAATTAAAATTAACATCTTATTATGAGTAAAATTTAATGAATATAAAACGCTAATCTTTTGAATCTATTCATTTCTTAAAAATAAAAATTGCTTATAAATTTTGTTGTCTAAATGTTTATGAAAATGGAAATTTCGTTCAAAAAAAAGAAATATTATGCTGTGCAAATTCATTAGTTTAAGTTTCGTTTGTCTATTGCTTGAAATAATTTAATAATTTATTAAATTAATATTAGGGGTGATTATTTAGGGGTGATTAATTTTTTTTAATCAAATTTAGCTATTTTGTATCTATTTTTTTAATACATTTTACTAAAACAGATAAAAAATAGGGGGTATTTCAAAAAATAAAAATAAAAATATAATAAAAAATATTCGTTTAAATAAGGATAATATATTTTTTGGTTGTCAAATATTGGTTATCGATAATTCTTTCGGTAATAAGTCAAAAAAGGCGATTTAAACTATTTTAGTTTTGCAAAAGTTGATAGATTTGCCACAGAAAAATATTCTTTTTCAACACAAATTTTGATTTACTAATATGATGTTTTCTTATATTTATTGAAAACGATTTAGGTAGAAAGAAATTTAAAACCAAAAAATTAATTAACAATTAAACTAAAAACAAACATGAAAAAAGTAACAATTATTTTAGCATTAATGCTTTCGAGCATAACGTTTGCACAGGAAACCGAAGCACCAAAATCTACTCCACTTGAAATTTCAGGTTCTGGTGATTTGTATTACAAGTATGATTTTTCTAAAATTTCAAATTCAAATGGAGAAGGATATCCGGGTCAACCTTACACAAGTTTTGGAACAGATCAAAATTCTGTTTCTTTAGGAATGATTGATATTGCTTTAAAGAAATCGACTGGAAAAGCTTCTTTTGTTGGTGAAGTTTCTTTTGGTCCAAGAGGCGAAAAACAATCAATTCCAGATGTAGGTGGTCAATCTTTTCACATTCAAAATTTATATGCAACTTACGCATTTACTGACAAATTTAGTATGACTGCTGGTTACATGGGAACTTTTATTGGTTATGAAGTAATCTCTCCAGTAGCTAACTTCCACTATTCTACTTCTTATATGTTTACTAATGGTCCATTCCAAAATGCTGGTGTTAAGGCTAATTATAAAATATCAGATAAATTTGGTGCAATGTTGGGTGTGTTTAATGATAGTTGGAATTCTTATAAAGCTGATTCTGCTAAAGGATTAAACGCAGTAGGAGGTCAATTGTCTTATACATCCGAAGGAACTAGTGCTTACCTTAACTTTATGGATGGTTCTGTTAGCGGTACTATTTTTGATTTAACTGCAACATTCCAACTTACTAAAGAATTTAAATTGGGTTTAAATGCTGCTGATTTCTCTAACGAAGGTAAAGTTGGTTATACAGGATTTGCTCTTTACCCATCTTATGCTATAACTGATGCTTTTGCTTTAGGATTACGTGCAGAATATTTCGATTGGAAAAAAGGTTCTGGTGACACTTCTGTAACAGCTTTCACTTTATCAGGTAACTATAAAGTAGGTGGTTTGACAATTATTCCAGAATTTAGATTAGATAACGGTAAAGACGAAATATTTGTTGATTCTGATATGGCTTCAACAAAATCTTTTTCTCAAGCTTTATTGGCCGTTGTTTACGGATTTTAATTTGAGTATATAAATTATTTAAAAATATTTTTTTTTGGCTGCCAAGATACTTTTATAGTGTTTTGGCAGTTTTTTTGTTTGTTTAATACCAAAAATATTTACAAAATATTCCACTAGAAATGGAATGTGTGTTCGACAAATTGCATTATTAAATACTTCAAGTACCAACGGTTGAAACCGTT
>DMHA01000380.1:0-424 GCA_003449615.1 Flavobacterium sp. | reverse complement strand
AACCGTTGGCTATGGTTTTTGACGCGGTATTCTTCTTCACATTGTTTATTCCTCTGTGTTTTTGGTTTCAATTCTGGAGTAATGAATTAAAATTACATTAGGGGGTTATATTTAATGATAAATTCAATTTGTATTACACCAAAATGGAATAAAGGATTAAAATCCAAATAAATACAGGTTGCAATAAATGAAAAAGGCTTTCTGGATTATTCAAAAAGCCTTATTTTAATGTTTATTTGTCAAAAGAAATCTACTGTTTTTTGTATATATTATAGATAGTATTTATTGTTTTTTCGTCTAAAAAACTATCCACTTCGGTCTGAATGTAATGCAGTTTGAAAGCCTTTATTGCAGCAGATAGATTTTTGGTGTTATAACCAATAATTTGCAAAGCTTGTTCTACATTAAAGTTTGTTGGAGCTGG
>DMHA01000057.1:5098-8054 GCA_003449615.1 Flavobacterium sp. | reverse complement strand
AGATGTTATAAATGAATTAAAATCGGACAAAAAAGTTATTATCATTACCGAACGCAAAGAACATATTGATTCGCTTTATCAGTATTTAAAGCAATCTTACGAGGTAATTACCTTAAGTGGCGAAGACTCTGAAAATAATAAAAACTCAAAATGGAAATTACTGAAAGAAGGAAATTATCAAATACTAATTACCACAGGACAATTCTTTGGAGAAGGAACCGATTTACAAAATGCAAATTGCCTTTTTTTGGTTTATCCGTTTTCTTTTGAAGGGAAATTGATTCAATATATTGGCAGAGTTCAACGTTCAGAAATAACACCCACAATTTATGATTATCGTGATATTAAGATAGATTATTTGAACAAAATGTTTCTAAAAAGAAATGTTTATTACAGGAAAATTGACAAACAAGCGACTTTATTTGATGAACCCGAACAAGAAATTATTCTTTCGAAAAACAATTTCATTATCGATAAAAAAGTAAAGATTCCATTTGAAAAATTGGAATTTCGTTACGGAAGTATCTCTTTTAAATATAATGTTTCAGAAATGAAAACCGAACTGGAATTTGATATTGAAAATTTTGAAATAAGACCCGAATTTGAAGTTTTGAAAGCTTATTTCTCCAAAACACTCAAACTAAAAAATATCACAATTTCCATTTATGCTGAATTCGAAGATGGAAAACTCATTTCACAATTGGCATTATCCAATGATCTAAAAAAAATAACTAAAGAATTGATTGAAAGTGTAAAGTTTAAATTTGTAGCCAAGACTTTCTTAGGAAAACAAAATCCGGTTGGTCAAGAAAATTTATTAGATGTGGATCAATTACAAAATGAAAACAATGTCAAATTATATGATTCGGGAGATGAATTATTGAATGATTTTTTGCAGAATCAAAACTACAAACATCAAGCTCATTTACAATATTTAGCCAATCATCACGAGAGAGCTTTTCTTAAAATTCGATTTGTTTTAAATCCATTTTCATTTGTTTTCCTTTTAGCTGGGAAAACGGGATTTCATATTGTTTTAGAAACCCTAAACACAGAAGAAGCAACCTATATTTGGCATTTTGACAATGATAAAAAATCCATTCCTGATAAATTGAAACAAGTGGACAACTATCTCAACAACATTAGAAATAATGGAAGACAAGCTTTTATAGAAAATCCTCCTGATAATTTCAGTAGAATACTTCACGATTATTCAGCCGACAGAAAAGGTTTTGTGATATGGAAAGATTTGATTGAAGAGAGGATTACTTGATTAAAAAATCCACTTTTTTCAAAATAGGACCAAATATTCACGGTATTTTCATAACCCATTATCTATTCAATTACCTAAAACTTTCTTTTAGTCCAAGTATTCCACAAATCAAGTCTTTGTTTGCTTCATTTCACAAATTACGTTTCCAATAACTAGAACATTCTTTTTCGTTCGCAGTGAAAAAGACGTTTTACACTTCGATTGCCACTCCTGGCCAACGCTCCTAAAAAAATTGCTGTCACGGTTTTTGGAACAAAAACACGTACACTGCGTGACTCGCGCCAGCAATTTTTTCCCCAAAGCTGTGTTACATAATGTGGCATTATAGTGCATAAAGAAACACCCTGCTATTAATGAAATAATAGGATGCACTATAATAACATTATGTAAAAAAGCCGCCACACCCAACGCGCTTGCCAGTGGCTCTAGGGCAACTTTTTGAGCAGCTTCCATCGCACCAGCCGGCTACTCAAAAAACCACCCTTCGCCACTGTCTTAAACAACGTTCGCTATTTCATAGGAAACTTTACGGTCATACTTACTTTCAAGAACGTTTACGGTAACTGTTTTTAGCAACTTTGTGTTTAAATCGGTAGTATTTGCATTGCTTTTATGAGTAGAAAAATGGCTTATACCTGTAGTTGATTTGCCTTTGGATAAAGCCATTTTTCTACCCATAAAAGCAAAAATCCAGCAAGAGTGTGGTATTTTATTTGCCAGCAAATAAGAAGTAATTGTTTTCACGATGGCCAAGATACCATATCAATTTTATAGCACATTCATTGATGACCATAAATCTAATCATTCCAAGACCGATTGTGGCATCAAGCCATCACAAAAACAATCATAAACACCCCAGTAAGCAAATAAAAGACCACACCCTTGCCTGCGCTTCTGCCTCATCGCACTAGGAATTATCTTTTCATTGTTTTTGTAAGTATTGAAAATCACTTGAAACTTTTCGATAAAATAAAAAATATCGGAAAGTGATTTTCAATACCCACAAAATCAAACCTAGGAAAGAGTATGAAATTTTAAAGCAAAAAAATAATCGGAATGGATTTTACATTTCTTTTTTCTGCTTTAAAATTTCATACCCTTTCTGAAGAACTTCCATCTTCCGAATCAACTTTTTTTTTAAATCTCATTTCATAAGACATTTATCGGTCACGAGGAAAATAAAAAAAATAAATAAAAAGAAAGTAAAGGTAAGCTCCAGTTTCAAGAAAAGAAAGTTCAAGCCTACGGTTTTCAATAAAATCTCCACCCTACATTTTCGGTTCGCATCAAGATTTTTGTATAATCAAAACTCCAATTCCGAACAACTACATACTAAAATCCCGGGTAGTATTTTCTTGAAAAAACTTGCTTTTCTTGAAACCTCCACTTGAGAGATGACTTTCTTTTTTTTCCTTTTTTTTCTTTTAAAAAATTTAATGTGTGCGGAGCGTAGCGAAGCACATCCCTTAAATCCAAAGCTATGCCGAATTTCATCATCAAGACCCACCGAAAAGACACTACTTACTCAAAACCCCATTTATTCATACTTAACAAAGGGATGAACAGCGGGAAGCCCCAAAAAGAGCAGTTCACGAACAGTTTTGTTATCATTTTTGAGAAAGAAGAAGATTGCGAAAGCCTATTTTTTGTTGCTTATAGTTTATGGCAAACAAAATTCTGGCA
>DMHA01000057.1:0-4982 GCA_003449615.1 Flavobacterium sp. | reverse complement strand
CGAGCAGCACCAAAAAAATGTTGTTGCTCTCAAACTTTTAGAGCAAAAAGAAAAGCAATACAAAAAGGATATGATGCTCATAAATGACATTCGCAGAGCCATTTTATACCGCTATTGCAAGAAATAATATATTTTTTAATACTAATTTATCTAAATTATGAAACTGTTCATTTTATACCAAACCGATAATTGGAAAAGCAAAGCATCTAGAGTATGTTTTGGAGTTTTCGACACGAGAGCCAAAGCGATTGACAGCGCAAAATGGCAAGAATTGTACAATTTTAATTCTGAAGTAGTGGTTATAGAGGTTACTTTAAATCTATTTGAAGAAGTGTAATTTTTAGCAATAAAAAAAGCCCAATCCTTGCGGTTTGGGCTCTCATTTTGTCTAATCCAAAGGTCACCACAACTAGAATTAGACTATTTTTTGTGCTTCTTGATGAGGTATTTTAGCAGCATCGATATTACAAAACTGACTATCGCTCCAAGAGCAGCTAATATAATCGTTTTTAAAACATCTTCCGAATGTAAATTCGGCAAAATACTCAAAAATGTACCTCCGGCTGTCCCCATCAGGGTATGGTTACTGTCGGTCATCCTCGCTTGGCTGCACTGCCGCTTCTCCTGTGGTCAACTGGCTCACTGCCGAAACCACGCCGCCCGCAACAGCCATATAACCGCCAACAGTAGTTAAAACGACTGGCAAAGCTACTGGCGCTGCTAGGATCGTTCCACCTATGGCAGCCATCGCCAATCCAATATTTCGAAGCACTTTAAAAAATTTCGGGGTGGGAGCTTTCACTCGTTTTATAATATTCATCTTTACTCTTTTTGCTGTCATCCTTCCAAAGTCAGGAATCCAGATTGAACAATCAACTCAACACTTACTTTCTGATCCAAAGCTTTATAAACCAAATTTTTCAATTTGGCAAAAGCTTTTCGAGACATCAGACCCAATCCGGGTCCAGAAAGCTTCGTTACTGGAGCAATACAACCGTTTAATTGGCCGCGGGCATTATTAGCTGGGTGAAACAAAATCAAACTTCTGTTTTTTACGTTTACTATTTCCAAATGCCATTTAAACTTCTTGCTGTACCGCTTTCTAATAAAATATTTCCCCTCTGGAATACAGGAAACCTTCGTTTCGTTATTCTTCCAAGGCAATTCGATGGTTTTACAAATCAATTTGCCCTCGCATTCGAGTTTACCATTAGTTCCGTCGGGGAAATAAGTTCTGGATAGTATCAAAACCATCTTACAATCCACTCACCTGCACCAATGCCAAAGGGTTGTAAGCACCGTTTTTCAAAGGGTACATTGTACCATTCACATTTTGGTAAAACTCAACTCCCAAAGCCAAAAACAATGGTTTTGTGCTCGCAGGAGTGACCATATTGGTTTGAGTAATAACCGTACTTGGTGCTGAATCCCACGCTAAAATTGCAGTTTCTGAATTTTCTACTACAAAAGTTTCCGCTTCAAAATCTATTTCTGCACCGGCAGAGATGATTTTAAAATGAGTGGTTCCGCTTGGTGCTGCAATCATATTTGCAGGAATAAATGAAGGCACAGTAACTGAAATTTCGCCCGTTGCACGGTCTATATTTGCTACAAAAGGAGCAAATAAACTGGTACCCAGTTTTCCACCGATATTGAATTCAAAGCCAGCCAAAAGTTCGGCTTCGCCATCAATCACATTTCGCAACCCTCTGTCGCTGGTCACATCTGCTTGGATAACTTTTATCATTTGTTGTGTCAGACGACTTACCATTCTACTGTCCGCAGAATTGATTAAAACAGTCCGCAAAGCGGTCCTCAAAATCTTTCCAGCCTTACCTGCTCTTCCAAACTCTGAACCGTTCTCACGCGTTCTTTGGAACGCTGGATCACTCGCAATTCTACTGGCGTCGATGCCGCCTTTTTCGCGAGCCAAATGTCCATCTTTGGTTTTGTAAAAAGTAATATCTCCGATAGTACCTTTCAATTTAATTATGCCTTTTTGCCTTGCCATAATTTCTAAAATTTAAATTAATAATTGTTTCAAATGCACTAAATCTCCATCCTGTTGCAACATTTTTTGATTGATTTCGAAAACAAAGATTACACTTAAACAGATAATTTAGAACACAGCTATACTCCATATGTCCTACAGTGGTATAAATGGCATTTATAAGCATAAATGTCCTTTAAAAAGGAAAAGGAATATTCACTAATTTTATAACCTGTAAAGAATAAATTAAGTAGCACTTTAAAGCTACTCAAAGCCTATTCAAAGCCATAGATAGTGTATGAAAATCGAAAACAAGAGGTTGTGTATCTACCCGAAGGACATACAGCGCATTACCGGAAAGAGTTATCGTCAAAGCGTGAGATTAATGCTAAAGATCAGAACCGAGCTTAATAAGCACGTAAATGAGTTTGTAAGCATAGAGGAGTTCTGCCAGTACACCAGCCTGAAATATGAACAGGTTGAACCTTTGATAATTGGATAAAAATTATGTTCAAGGTGTTCGCAATTTGAACCTGACTAGTTCAATAAATAGTATGCTACTTATACAAATTTTAGTAAATAAAGTACCCTTTTTTGAAGTTTTATTTGTAAATTTGGAGTATCAATTCAGATGAAAAACTGCATTAATTTGAAGGGGCACTAATAGGGGTACTTGAAATAAAAGCATATATAGTGCACTATATATCAACCATATAACAAAGAGTAATCAATCCCTCTTTCTCCGCTAAAATAAAACCCTAACGATTGATTTTCAATTAGTTAGGGTTTTTTATTTCTATTCCTAGTCCATATTTTATCTACACTGCTATGACTCAATTTATATTTGTAAAGATTGTATTTTGAGCCCATTTGTTTTACAAAATATTCAGCTTAGCTAAGATATTTATTCTACTTATCTAGTGTTTTTTTTGAATTGCCTTTGCTCAATTAATCTAAAGTTTTTAATTTATGGCACTTTCCATTTTCAAAATTTCAAGTTCAGTCATACAATCCTTCATCATTTGATAGGTCCGTTCAATATTGTTATCTAATCCTATCGAAAAACGAATCAAACCATCTGTCAAACCTATTTCTTCTTGTTCCTCTATTGGAATTTCGCTAGATGTTGACGTTCCCGGTGCGCTGAATAAGGTTTTATAAAAACCTAAACTCACAGCCAAATAACCCAATTTTCGGCTTTGCATCAATTCCATCAATTCATTGGCTTTGTCCAAAGTGCCAACGTCCAATGTGATCATTCCACCAAAACCATATTCAGAATTGATCATATTTGCATACAAATGATGACCTGAATGACTTTTCAAACCTGGATAAACGACTTTTAAACCATCTTTTTCAAAATGCTCCGCAAGATACATTGCGTTCTGACTATGTTGCTTCATTCGGATGTGCAAGGTTCTTAGATTTTTCATCACACTTGCTGAACGTAAACTATCCATTGTTGGTCCCAAAAGCATATTCGCACCATTATTTACATTCCTCAAACTGTCAATAAATTCTTGTGAGGCACAGGTCACGCCACCAAGCGTATCACTGCTTCCATTGATGTATTTGGTCAAACTGTGTATGACAATATCAGCTCCTAATTTTGCAGGAGAAACCGATAAAGGCGAAAAAGTATTATCGACAACCAGTTTGAGATTGTGTTTTTTTGCAATTTTTGACAAACTCGCAATATCAGCAATTTCGAGCAACGGATTACTTACGGTTTCGCAGTACAAAACTTTGGTGTCAGGTGTAATCGCTGCTTCCACTTTATCCATTTTGGTAATGTCAACAAAGGTAGTTTTGATGCCTAATCTTGGACAAAAATTCTTCAAAAAAGCATAAGTTCCGCCATAAATTGTTCTACTAGAAACAATATGATCGCCTGAACCACATAGCTGTAAAAGAGTCGGGCTAATGGCGCCCATTCCTGAAGCGGAAACATTAGCAGCTTCTGTTCCTTCCATTGCAGCCAATGCTTGACCTAAATACAAATTACTTGGAGAGGAATGTCGAGAGTACAAATAGCAACCATCGGCATTGCCTTCAAAAGTGTCAAACATTGTTTTTGCAGACAGAAAAGTATAAGTTGAACTATCTGAAATAGAAGGATTTACTCCTCCGAATTCGCCAAAATATTGTAAATCTTGGATGTCATCTGCAGGATTGAATTTCATTGTTTTAGGTTTTTAATATTTACAATACAAAGTTCAGTTTTGTTAGACTAATAATCAATACTATTCAAAATATTTAGATTTAAAAACTATATTTTTTTTAATACTTAATTATATTTTCTATATTTACTACAATATTTAAACTATTTCAGTTTATTTTTCAAATCTTAAATTTCAAACAAATGGCTTTAGATTCCATCGACAAAAAATTGCTTTTTTTATTGCAAAATGATTGCAAAACAACAACAGCAGCACTTTCATTAAAATTAAACTTATCGGTTACTGCGGTTTATGAGCGCATCAAAAAATTAGAAAGAGAAGGCGTCATTGATAAATATGTAGTTTTGCTCAATCGTTCGAAAGTCGAAAAAGGGTTTGTGGTTTTTTGTCATCTCAAACTCATTCAGCATACCAAAGAATTTTTGACCAAATTCGAAAGCGAGGTGGTCAAGCTCAAAGAGGTTTTGGAATGTCATCATGTGAGTGGCGATTATGATTATATCTTAAAAATTCTAGTAAAAGATATGGAGGCGTATCGAGAATTTTTGGTTACAAAACTCACCACATTGGAACACATCGGAAGTACACACAGCACATTTATGATTAGTGAAGTAAAAAATACAACCGTAATTGAGATTTAGAAATTAATACCTAAAAAAAAAGCGACCCTTTTGAGGCTGCTTTGAATGTTTAATCATTTGATAAATTTTTCTCAAAAAATTTCTAAGACATAAAAAAGCCCCGAAGATAGTCGAGGCACTAAATGTTTTCACAACGGAATAATCCTTATTGTGAATTGCTTTCAAAATTGT
>DMHA01000241.1 GCA_003449615.1 Flavobacterium sp. | reverse complement strand
GTTGATTTTACTGCTCTTCAGAAATTAGCACGGGCTTTTGATGTGATGATTGAGGAAGTTGTGGAAGTATTGGAGGATTAGAAATTTACTTAATTTGAGTCTAAAATCTGCTCAATTGTAATCATAAATTTAAGATGGGTTTAGTTAGAGTCAAAGTTAAAGAATTAGCAGAGGAGAAAGGATGGACACTCAAGGAGGTTTCTGATCGTTCTGGAGTGATTTATAGTACCGTTAGAAGTTATGCTCGACGTTCTGGGATGGCAATGGTTGATTTTACGGCGTTACACAAATTAGCAAGAACATTTGATGTGATGATTGAAGATTTAGTAGAAATTATAGAAGAATAAAATTGTCGTTTTTTGATCAAAATAAAATAGGTTTAATTAGAGTTAAAGTCTAAAAACTATTAGTGATCCGCTTTTAAATTATCTGTAGGGTGTGCAAACATAATGCTGACACCCCAACTAATATCAAACAAGTTAGAGACACTGATTTTTGAGCAATCTTGTTAATGCTTCCCAACCGTCTCCAGTAAACGGATTATAAAATACTTCTTCTGTGCTATCTGTCCAAAATTTCAATATTCTTGGATAGTCTGCATATCGCGCATAAATTAATGGAATACCCGTAGGACGAATAATATTAGCTTTCATGCGATCGCGTTGTTCTGCATCTGGCCAATCATGAAACGGTGATTGACATTCCACCAATAAACAAGCCTTGCGGCAATTCTCTCCTAATTTTGTACTCATCACCGTAATATCCAGTCTGGAATTGACCCAAAACTGCCAAAGTTCTTTCGGTAAAAATGTATGTTCCCCTTTATTACAAAGTAACTGCAAGGGAAACTCAAAATTGTACCAATATTCATTTCCTAGAACTCTCCGCAATATCTCTGCAATGGATAAAGCATAAGCATTGACCATTTCTCCCCGCTCAAATCGTAAATTATCGGAGAGATCGGTAGAAACGTCAGGTTGAAAAAGATTAAGTTGAAATGCTGTCATAGTATTTATGAATACAACAATTTCACCCTATCAATTTTCTCGATGATAATACAGATCAGATGACCGCAGATAATCTGCCCCTATCTGCCCTTGGTTTTCCAATAAAATTTATCTAAGATTGAGTTAATTCAAAAAGGTTCGGTATTTATGACATTTTCACCATCCCGTATTGCTGCAAATAATGAAGGTTTACAAAAAATTAAAGATGCAAAAGATAATAGCCGAACACCAGAAGGTAAAAAGTGGACATATCCACGAATTACTGACACTATTGTACAAAAAGGGTATGATATTTCTCAGGATACTGTTGAACGTTTTTTCCAACAAGAACGAGTTTATCGAGATAATGCGATCGCGATCACAGAAGTTTTTGGTTTTTCCATAACAGACATCTGTAACTCTGATGACTCAGAACAGTTAGAAGAAGCCGTTTATATTGACTGGCGAGAAATTTGTCAAGAATTACTAAATCAACGAAAATGGTTAACTACAAATCCCCTAACAACTGGAGTTCGCTTTAATCTTGATGATATTTTTGTAGAATTAGGTGTAGTCGAAAGACCAGAAAAGCATCAATATACTCCTGATAACCATACTTTGCCATTATCTACAAAGAATAATGATGATAAAGTTGCGCCAATTAGCTATGACGACTTTTTTACAAAAGTTTTGAAGGAAAAGCAAAGTGCAAAAAGTCAAGGAAGCCGTATTGCAATTATTGGTGAAGCAGGAGCGGGAAAAACGACCCAATTGCAAAAAATTGGAGAATGGATTTTAGAAGAAACTGATGATATTCCGATTTGGATATCGTTGACTGAAATAGGAGAAAAATCTATTAATGAATATTTACTGAATGATTGGCTGAGAAATGCAACTCAGGAACTAGAAACTGCACCCCAACACTATCAAGATGAACTAGGAAACTTGTTAAAAACTGGAAAAGTTTGGTTGCTGTTAGATGGGGTAGATGAAATGTCTGTTTCTGATCCACTCTATCAAATTGCCAGTCAAATGAATGAACAATTGTTACAAAATATTCGGGTTGTGCTGACCTGTCGGTTAAATGTTTGGGATATGGGAAAAAATTCACTCGATGGATTTGACGTTTACCAAAACCTAGATTTTGACTATCCAACGGAAGTACATAAGTTTATTAGCAACTGGTTTAAGAATGACTATGAGCAAGGAGAAAAACTGAAGTCAGAACTAGAAAAATCTAATAAAGAAGTTATTCAAGATTTTGTTAAAAGCCCTCTCAGCTTAACCTTACTGTGTTATAGTTGGCAACTGCAACAAGGAGAACGAGAACTTCCTGAAATTAAAGCCGGGTTATATGAGTGGTTTGTTGATACCTTCTATGAATGGAACAAGAATAAAGTACAAGTTAATTTAGATAGAATAAAACGACAAGAGATCAATGATTTTTTAGGAGATCTTGCTAAAACTGCTCTTGATCAAAAAATATCTCGGTTTCGGCTATCTCAAAAATTTATAACTCAATTTTTGGGAGAAGATAAGCAAAAAAAATTATTATTTGATTTAGCAGTTGATCTAAACTGGCTAATTCCTATCGGTGTTGCAAAAGAGAACCCGCTTGAAGTTGTTTATGCGTTCTTTCACCCAACTTTTCAAGAATATTTTGCAGCATTATCAATCAAAGATTGGGACTTTTTTCTACCTTCTAACCATATTGATAAACCTGTTAAAGATAGCCAGGGTTACTACAAACGTTATCGAGCTTTTGAACGTAAATGGAGAGAAGTTATTTTACTGTGGGCAGGAAGTAATCATATTAAAGATAAACAAAAAGAAGAATTTTCTTGGGCATTAATAAAATTTCAAGGGGGGTGTAATAAAAATTTTTATCAAATTTATCACTATAAATTATTAGAAGATTTTTTATCAATTTTTAAAAATACCTGTCTCAATGAAATAACGCATGCACAGATAAATAAAGATGGTATTTGTGATGATTATAAATTACGTTTTTCAGATGAATGGAATAAGTATCAAGAACAGGAAATTAGGGTAAGTTTTTATTTTTCTGATCAAATCGCAATACTTGAAAAAGAAATAACTTCTTGCTTACATATTTGGATGCACTTTGATTATATAGCTCCTCTTTTAGAAATTAGAAAGCCAATTATATTTCCATTTAGTTACCAATTTCACATAAAAGCAAAATTTTTAAGAAATCAAGCTAAATTAGAAAAATTTAAAAAATTATTTGCTAGAGATATGGATGCAATCTTTTATTCTCAGAACTTAAGTTACTTATTAGAATTCATAAATGATAAAACTCATCCTTTTATTAAAGGAGCATCAATGGCAAGATTAGTCATGCTGATTTATT
>DMHA01000298.1:2295-4349 GCA_003449615.1 Flavobacterium sp. | reverse complement strand
AGAAATGATGGAAAGAATACCTGTAATCTACCAGCGATTATGAAAATTCCTATTATTATTGATGACAACGGAAATCCAACTCAAAATAATGAGTTTCTTAAAACTAATGTAATAGATGCCTACGAAAATAGACTAAAGCAAAACAAAATCGATTCTGAAAAATATAATATTTTAATTGAAGAACTCAAAGATCAAATATTCCTAATAACAGATGATTATTCAGCGAATGATTTTATAATTAGAGTTGATGAGTTTAACCACATTGGAAATTCAAAAGCACTTGCAAGTAAATTACTCAGCGAAAAAGCGAAGTCTTTGGATTTAGATTTTAACAAAGAAACTAAGAAATATGAAAAACTTGCAACAGCATAATTACAACATATATCCATCACTACTTGACAGATTTGCGAATTATATAAATAGTTCGCAAATCTACCAAGATTATTATGGATTTGCTGAAGAACCAAGTATATCTGAAGAGGAATTTGAAAAACAACAATTTCAAAGTTTAATTGATGGAATAAATAGAGTTCCTTTTGAAAGCGAAGCAGCGGATAAAGGAACTATGTTTAATGAGGTGATTGATTGCATTATTGAAAATCGAAAATCTGATAAAATGAATATTGAAGTAAATAAAGCAGCTCCAGCAATTCAAGTGTCATGGAAAAATTGGATACACTCTTTTAATACTTGGGATTGCAAGACTATTGCTGATGCTTTAAAAGGTGCAGTTTGTCAGAATTTAATTGAAGGTTTTCTACAAACCAAATACGGAGCAGTAAAACTATACGGATATTATGATTATTTACTTCCATTTTGTTTAGTAGATTTAAAAACTACAAAATCATACTCCGCGTTCAAATTTATAAAAAACTGGCAACACATCGTTTATCCTTTTATTTTAAACACTAACGGAATTTCAATCAATGATTTTACTTATTTGGTTTACAAGTGGAATAAAGAGGGTGGAGAAATATTTGAAGAAAATTACACTTTTGACGCACAAAACGACATTCCTAAATTGACTGATTTTGTAGAGCAATTTATTGAATTTATGGAGATTAATAAGCATTTGATTACTGATTTAAAAGTTTTTAATAAGCAACAATAACATGAAATTCTACGCTTCTATTGATGTTAATAATAAGATAATTCCTTGTACGGATTATGATTATGATATTTTTAGAAAAATCAAAAAAAATAATGTAGTTAAATTTGAAATTACACAAGAACGTAATATCAAGTTTCATAGAAAATTCTTTTTGTTAATTAATCTACTCTTTGAAAATCAAGAAAACTACAAGGATATTGAAAAATTTAGAAAAGATTTAATAATCGCTAGTGGATCTTATGAAGAACACACCGATTTTTTTACAGGAGAAATGAAACTGACGGCAAAAAGTATAGCGTTTCACAATATGAAAGAAGAGGAATTTTCAGACGTGTATAGTGCGGTAATTGACACAGCGAACAAAATAATTTCTTTTGATAAAAAAGAACTTTTGGAACAAATAGAACAATATTTTTAAAAATGTAGAATGTCATGCGTACTTGGACCGATAGTGAAATAGAAATTTTAAAACGAGATTATCCAAAAGTGGAAGCGAAAATAATAGCTTCCACTTTAAACAAAGGATATCGTTCTGTGTTAAATAAAGCTTTCTATTTAGGCATAAAAAAAGACAAAAGTTTTTTTTATGCCATGGTAGAAAGACTAAAAGAAAGTGGCAAGGCTCACAGATTTTCCAAAGGTCATGTTCCTGAAAATAAAGGTAAGAAACAAACTGAATTCATGAGTGTTGAAGCTATTGAAAAAATAAAAGCCACACAATTTAAAAAAGGAAATTTACCTCACAACACAAAAACTGATGGTTACATAATCATCAGAAAAGACAAACGAGGAGTTTCATACAAATGGATAAAAAAAGAAGGTAAAATGCAACCTTTACATATTTGGAATTGGAAAACTGAAAAGAGCGAAATTCCAAAAGGATATAATGTAATTTTCAAAGATGGTAACACTTTGAATTGTAACATCGATAATTTAGATTGCA
>DMHA01000298.1:0-2251 GCA_003449615.1 Flavobacterium sp. | reverse complement strand
ATTTAGATTGCATTTCTAAAGAGGAAAATATGAAAAGAAATACAATTCATAATTATCCAGTAGAATTAAAAAATGATATTAGGAAAGTTTCAAAATTAAAACGATTAATAAAAAAAATAGAAAATGAGTAAAATTACTTATACAGATCATTTAGACGACATGATAGAGCGTTTGATGAACGAAGACATATCAAAAGAACAATTAGAAATCGAAGTAACACGATGTAAATCAGTTTGTCAAATTGTAAATATAAAAATTGCAGATAAAAAAATAACACTTCAAGCAATGAAAATGTTATCAAATGGAGATATTGATAAAAAATTCATTCCAAAAGAATTTAGCGAACTAAAGCAAATTGAAAATGGAGGTAGTTGAATTCCTAAATGAGTTTCATGTTCGCATTGGCTTTGATAGGTTTAAATATAGAAATTTAAACGCAATTAAAAGCATAAAATACGGCAATGAAAATCAGGTGGCACGTTGGAACTTTGATAAAAAAGTATGGATAATTCCCATATCTTTTAAAGCTCAAGTTTTACCGATTATCACTCAATGTAGAGCAACACATATTCTAATAAAAGAAAATCTACCTGAGAAGGTAGATGTGATTAAGCCTTTGCCAAAATTAGACTTTGAGATTCCTTTAAAACAAGGTAAAATGAGACCTTACCAAGAAGAAGGAGTTGCACGTGGATTGCAATTAAAACGATTTATCAATGGAGATATGCCCGGGCTTGGAAAAACTTTACAAGCCGTGGCTACCGTGGTTGGTGCTGAATTACATGGCAATGTAACCTTTCCTTGTTTGGTAATTTGTCCAAGTGCTTTAAAAATTAACTGGTGTAGAGAATTCGATATGTGGACAAATAAAAAAGCTATGGTTTTAGATGATAAAAACAAATCTAATTGGCATAGGTTCTGGGAGATTGGAAATACCGACGTTTTTGTAGTGAATTACGAATCTTTGAAAAAATATTTTGTTACAAACATGCCGGAAAAAAAGGATTTAAAATTTGCAAAAGACATCACTATGGATTCACGAATTTCATTATTTAAATCCGTAATCATTGACGAAAGCCATAGACTTAAAAACCCTGCTTCAATAACGGCAAAAATCGTTCTAAATATTACTAAATCAAAGGAGTATATCATTTGCCTAACTGGTACGCCAGTTGTGAACAAACCAGTTGATCTATGGAGTCAATTAGCCGTTATTTTTCAGTTAAATAAATTTGGAGGACCAGACGGATACAAGATGAGATATTGCGAAGGTGGTTCAGGAAAATCCAATTTAAAAGAATTGAATTATCTGTTAAATGAAAACTGCTTTTTTAGACGTGCTAAAGAAGATGTGTTAAAAGATTTACCTCCTAAATCAAGACAAATCATAAATAACCAACTTTCTAATCAAAAAGAATATGATTTGGTGAACAATGAATTTAAGAAATTTTTAGAAGAAAATCAAAATTTAGAAGACAAAGAAATTAAGAAAAAAATACGTCACGAAACACTGGTAAAAATTCCACTTTTGTTAAAAATTTCGGCTAAAGGAAAAATTGAAGAAGCCAAAGAATTTATTAACGAAATAATTGAAAGCGGTCAAAAGATTGTGATTTTTGTGATGCATACAGAAATCGTTCGGTTACTTCAAGAAGAATTCCCAAAGGCAGTACGAGTTACAGGAATGGATTCAGCCGAACAAAAACAACACTCCGTGGATTCTTTCCAAAAAAACGCACATACCAATATTATCATTTGCAACCACAAAGCAGCAGGAGTTGGATTGACGCTGACTGCAAGTAGTGAAGTGCTTTTTTTAGAGCTTCCGTGGACTGATGCTGATAGAGAACAATGTGAGGCACGTTGTGATAGAATGGGACAAAAGAATCCTGTTAGATGCACTTATATGTTAAGCGAAGGAACGATTGACAACTGGTTGTATGAATTAATCGAAACTAAAAAACAAATTGCAAACGAGGTTACGGGTTCTGAGGATAACGTGACTGTAGATTTTGTGAGTTCGTTGAGTAAGTTTTTAAAATAAATAAAAAAATAATTTTGGTGTTTTGAAAAATAATTGTAAGTTTGCAATGCGACATTCATATTCTCGTATTGTACAATCAATACAAAATTTATTTTATACAATATTGGTATAGATTTCCTCATTACTTTCCGTAGCAATACAGAATGTGTGTGTCGCAAGCTAGAGGGGGTCTATACCTTTTTTTTTACGAATTTAAAAGAGGCACTA
>DMHA01000345.1 GCA_003449615.1 Flavobacterium sp. | reverse complement strand
TTAGATATGGATTATAGTATTCATTTCCATGTCTGGCAACCTGATACTTTTCTTGAACTGCTATCTTATTGCCAAGAGAAATTAAACTTTGGATTTACAATAGAACAGTTTTTAGAAAATCATATTGAATTTATTTGTATTCTTAAGAAAACTCCTTAATTATAAATTAAATTCTACCAGTATAATACCAAATTCTAACAATAAGCAATTACCCCTGATGATCCGGTTTTCCAAGGATATCAGAGGCTTATGTTTCCCTTGATAATAGATAATTTACAAATACTAAGCTAAAATTTAGAGAGCATTATTTTACGCTTGGTAAATAACACATTGATGCCTTCTTAGTCTTTGTACAAATCTACAACGATTGATAAGGGACGACGTGGCTCTTGTACACGACGATCATGATCAGGAGTCCGCATTACATATCCTTTGGAATAGTCAATCTCCTTGATTACAGCCTCACCTGTAGTGTCATAGTAATGCAGCCAATCTGCTTTACAGTGCCCTAGCGGCGATAACTCAATGAGCGATCGCAACCGTTCGTAAGTCGGAAACCAAACATGACCGCCGGGGGTGACTCGCTTGAGTTTAGCATCCCATTTTCCCCCACCAAGCGGGTCATAATAAATTTCTCCTTTCTCATTTTTCCAACAGCGATCAATCAAATAGTCGCAGCGATAGTCTGGGAGTGAGATTCTGATAAAACCGCCTGGTTTCATCACTCGATAAATCTCAGGAAATGTTACAGCCAACAAATCTGCTGGCTCTATATGTTCAAGCACATCCTCAGCTTGAAAACAGTCAATGATTCCATCTTTAATTGGAAAAGGTGTTGTTAAATCATGTTTAATGTGCCATTGATCAGATTTATAGAAAGCTAATCCGATCCATCCATCTTTCTTCGCTTGTTTGGAGAGAGAACCTGCATAAAGACGGATGGGATTTTGCTTAAAGATCCTTTCCCAATCCAAACTGACTGATTGCTCAGAAGAAACCGTTTCTATTTTGTTTCCAAAGGGGTTGTCTACAGCCAAAGTTCGACAATTCAAATCATGCCGAATAAACCAAATTTGCGTATGGCGATGAGGGTGATGATATCTAACTGAAGGAAAAGCTTCTAGTAGATTTCTTCCCACTCGATATCGAGTCCGTTGGGCATCATCGAGTACGAGCAACCCCCCATTTTTTACTTTTTTCAGGGATGCTTGAATACATTCATTTCTATCTCTTCCATCTACTAAAATTAGATCAAAATGATGATCAGGAAATTCATCTGCGATCTTGAAATAAGGTTTTTCTCGGTAGAGGAGACTAACATTTGAAATTTTCTGCTCCTCTAGCTTTGATTGTAAGGCAGAAAACCAGGTTTGATCGTGTTCAATACTAATCAGATCAACATCGTAGCTTGACAGCCAAATTGTTGAACCACCTGAACCAAATTCTAAAACTTTAGCTTTTGGTCTTCCCATTAGAAACTCTGAAATTTTACCCACCGCTTCTGGTGCCCATAGCGGAATCTTAGAGATTTTTGGCATCGTTGCTTTGTTGATAGGAGTAGAATTTTTAACAAGACTATCATATCTAGCAGCTTCTGACTGGATAAATGTTTTGAATTGTTCGGGGTATGCTTCTTTTTCCTCTAAAGATTGATAGATAAAATCGATTTTATCATTTAACGTTGAAATCGTAGCAAGAATATCAAGATTTTCTATTTGATTACAATAGGAATTCATTCGATCAAAATCTCCCGGTTTAAGATGGCTTTGAGGAGAACGTTCATCAACGGTAGCTCTGCCTTTAAGTTTTCTACATTTGTATTCTTCTAAGGATTTCGATTGATAATGATTGATTTGGGCAGGTTTGTGATTAACATACCCTTGATTCTTAATGTGTTCACCAGTTGGATCAGCCCCAAAATGCAGTTCTTTACCATCAATATGAAAATATTTAGAATTCGGTTTTAATCGTGGAATATGAATATCTAAAAATTCTATAGAATCTATTTTTGATATAGATTTCATGTGCTTATGGATGGGACTAGAGTAATCGGCACATTTTGTGAATCGTTGAATAACAGGTTCAGGGCTGTAAGTAGAGTGTCCTGAAGATCCAAACATTAGCCAGTTGATGACGATACTATCAGCTTTGCCCTCAAAAGATTTTATACAATCTTGAATCGTATTAAAACTTTTCAGCACTAAAAACTCATCTAAATCTAAGAAACAAACCCATTGATAAGATTGATTGTAAGTTTGAATCGCATCGTTGTAAGCTGATCTTTGGGGAACTACACCTTGAGATCTTGGCCAAGGTTTGTATTGACAAATTCCTAATTTATCTAATTTTTCAAGGATTAATCTGCTGTTATCTGTACTATCATTCTCATAAATTAAAACTTCATCAAAGCCAACGATAAATTTATGATAAGCAATCCATTCAACTAAATAGGCAGCTTCATTTTTAGCGATCGCACACAATAGAGTTTTTTCGCTTCTTAACTCTTGCTCCCCAAATGTTTGCTTTTCTTCAACTTCTGCTATGTATTGATAATCATATAAGTCTGTTTCATAAATTTTTGCAACTGCCTCTTTTAGTTGATCGTTATAAAAAAACTCATAATCAGGCCAACCAGAACTGTCATTTCTTGATTCTTCTTGAATTTTTTGGAATGGTTTTGAGTAACATTTTGCTTCAACTTGTTTTTTTCGTCTCACCCCACTTTTATTGAACCCAGCCAAATCAACATCAATCCCTTCTTTTTGCAATATTTCTTGTATTTCTTGTTCAATGTTCTCGATTTTTCGTATTTCGTCATATTTGATTTTTTCTCCTTCACCAACTTCTACTTGATTGGATAAATGATGGTTTAATTTTGACACATCTTTTTTCTGGATTATTTCAATAAATTGTTCAAAAGTTAATTCTTTTGCTTTTTTTTCCGTCAGCCCAATACCATGCCACAATTTTAATGTAGGGTTTCCACAACAAACCGTGTATGAAGAAACTGCTCGGTCATAAGGATTTCTAACAAATTTTATTTTTTTAACATTATTCAATGAATAAATTTTTCCCAGATCTCGTATCCTTTCATATGTGATATTTTGATCTTTTGTCAGGATTTCCATTAAACTAATCAGAGTACGGTGTCCGGCTCTTGGCGAAACAGAAAGCAATAACTTGTTGTTGATTAAATGATGAGCTAGTTTCGGGTTGGCTGAAGCATTTTCCGGGTTCATTTTTTCTT
>DMHA01000192.1:3621-5558 GCA_003449615.1 Flavobacterium sp. | reverse complement strand
ATATACAGTTTCCTTCTTAGCTCAGTTGGTTAGAGCATCTGACTGTTAATCAGAGGGTCCTTGGTTCGAGCCCAAGAGAGGGAGCGAAAAGCTAGTCGAAAGACTGGCTTTTTTTGTTTATATTTGGATATGAATTTTTGTGTCTATATATTACATTCCATCAAATTGAACCGATATTATATTGGCTTTACCTCTGATTTCGATACCAGACTTGATTTTCATTTAAATTCTGATGTGCAACGAAAATTTACTCACAAAGCTAACGACTGGACTACTTTTCTAAAAATTGAATGTCAATCAAAAAAACAAGCATTAGCTATTGAAAATCATATCAAAAAAATGAAGAGCAAAGTTTATGTTGAAAATTTATTGGTTTATCCTGAAATTATCAATAAATTACTAGAGAAATACATTTAAGTTATTATTTTAGTAGTCATTTTTCAGCCCCGTAGTTCAACGGATAGAATGGGAGTTTCCTAAACTTTTGATCCGAGTTCGATTCTCGGCGGGGCTACAATTTATAAAATATTGAATAGACGCCGTTTTTCGGTATTTATACCTCTTCATCCCAAGATTAGGTCAAACTTAAAATGCTTTATCATCGCCTCTCAAAACGTTATAAATAGTTTTAACAATTATTTGAATATCCAATAAAATAGACCAATTTTCCATATAAAAAATATCATATTTTACTCTGTTGATGATGTCTTGGTCTGTTTCTACTTCGCCACGAAATCCTTTGGTTTGTGCCAATCCTGTAATACCTGGTTTAACAAAATGACGCACCATGAACTTATCTATTTTTGTGGCATATAAATTAGCAATACTTACCATGTGTGGTCTGGGACCAACTACCGACATATCGCCTAGCAGAACATTCAAAAACTGGGGCAATTCGTCTATACTTACTTTGCGGATAAACTTGCCTACTTTGGTTATTCGAACATCGTTTTTAGAGGCCAAATCCAAATCGGCATTGTCATTGATAATCATGGATCTAAATTTATAACAATTAAATTCTTTGTAATTTAATCCGTTTCTTTTCTGTGAAAAAAACACAGGGCCTTTCGATTCTAATTTAATTATAATAGCCAAAATTGGGGTCAGCCAAGACAGTAAGCCAATTATTATTAGTAAAGAAAAAACAATGTCAAAAACACGTTTTATGACTTTGTTCATGGTTTGGTCTTGCAAAATATTCCTCAAAGAAATAACAGGAATATAATCGTAATATTCGAACTTAGCCGTTCTGGAAAAGATTTGTTTTTCGCTGGGAATAAACTTTAAAGTTATCAAATTATTATCTGCAAAATCAATAATATTGCTAATTTGACTATCCGACAAATCAGCCATTGCACAATATATTTCGTTGGTTTTGCTGCTCAATACATATTCGAGACATTTGTCTATTCTTTCTTTTTTATGATTTTCTAGGGTAAATACTTTTAATAATCTATAACCATAATCAGGATTTTCTATAAAAAATGATTTTAAGGGATTTATATTTGTTTTGTTTCCTAACAGTACGACACTTCTAGAATTTCCTCCAAATAAAACCCTGAATTTTCTAAGAAAATAATAAATGGAAAGCTTGAAGAAAAGAATGATTACTATCGAAACGAAAACAAAGAAAACAACCCGTTTTTGATAATAAAAATCAGAATAAAACAGCTCTAAAGCCAAACAAAATAAGGAAAATAAAATGAACTGTTTCAAAGCACAATTGAGTATTGTAATAACTTTTGTATAGCGATAAACCTCATAAAAACCCAGATAAGCAGCAATAGCAAACCAAGCAAAACTGATTAAAATGGAATAGATAATTGTGTTCGAATGAAAGAAAAATATATAAATAGCCGCTACATTGATGATTACTAAATCAATCAAGTAAGAGAAAGGGCGAATGTAACCTGAATATCTTCCCGTTTTGGTTTTCA
>DMHA01000192.1:0-3500 GCA_003449615.1 Flavobacterium sp. | reverse complement strand
GATTTGAAATAGTCGTAGGTAATTTTCATTCCTTCGGCTCTATTTACTTTGGCTTCCCAGCCCAAAAGTTCTTTGGCTTTGGTAGTGTCGGGTTGGCGTTGTAAAGGATCATTTATTGGCAGCGGATGATAGACCACTTTTTGTGTTGTCCCTGTGAGTTTAATGATTTCCTCGGCAAAATCTTTGATGGTAATTTCGTCTGGATTTCCAATGTTTACGGGATACACATAATCTGAATGTAATAATCTAAAAATACCTTCTACTTGATCGTCAACGTAACAAAAAGAACGGGTTTGCATGCCATCGCCAAAAATGGTCAAATCTTCGCCACGAAGTGCTTGCCCGATAAATGCGGGAATTACGCGACCATCATTGAGTCGCATTCTGGGGCCGTAAGTATTAAAAATCCTGACGATTCTGGTTTCGACACCGTGAAAAGTGTGATACGCCATCGTGATGGATTCCTGAAAACGTTTGGCTTCGTCATAAACCCCTCTTGGGCCAATAGTATTTACATTGCCATAATATTCTTCGGTTTGCGGATGAATTAGTGGATCTCCATAAACTTCTGATGTTGATGCAATAAGAATTCTAGCTTTTTTGACTCTTGCCAATCCCAAAAGATTATGCGTTCCTAGTGAACCTACTTTCAGGGTTTGAATCGGGATTTTCAAATAATCGATCGGGCTTGCTGGCGAAGCAAAATGAAGGATATAATCTATTTTTCCGGGAACGTGAACAAACTTGGTTATATCGTGATGATAGAACTCAAAGTTTTCTAATTTGAATAAATGTTCTATGTTTTTCAAATCGCCAGTAATCAAGTTATCCATTCCGATAACAAAATAACCTTCCTTAATAAAACGGTCACAAAGATGTGAACCTAAAAAACCTGCTGCGCCTGTAATAAGTATTCTTTTCATAAATTATTGGTCTAATAATCTTCTGTGATAATTTATTTGTCCCAGATGATAGGTTAGATGAGTTGTTAAGTGAATTAATAAATATTCTAATGTGGTTTTTTTGTCAAAAACTAAAATGGGATGTTCATTTTTAAGTTCATCTTCAGTAATGTTATTCAAACTCATTTCAACTATTAAAATTGTATTTTCAATTTGTTCTATCAACTCTTTTTTTGAAATGTTTTTTAATGAAAATTCTAACTCCCGATTTCTTATATAATTTGTTTTTCCGAATTCTGCTCCAATATAGGTGTTTAAATTTCCTACCAAATGCAGACAAAGATTTCCTGCAGAATTAGCGATGTTGTTTTCGACAATCCAAATTTTCGACTCATCGTTGTATAAATTTATTTCAGATTTTAATCGAAGTAAATCTCTGTTAAAAAGCAGTTTTAAAGTTTCTACAATCATTTATTTCACATTAAAAATCTGTTCCAATATCTTAATTGTAATCAAATAAGTTGGTTTTACACCCGTTGTTCCCAAACCGCCCGAAGCTAAAGTACTTCCTGTTTCCAAAGGATTGTCCGAAGCGTAATAAGCATATCTCACTTTCACTTCCTGTGGAATACTCTTTCTAATTTTGGATGCCGATTGTATGGCTTTTTGATAATACGATCCTTCCATTTCCAGACCAATTACGCCCCAAGTCGATTCGTGGAAAAACTTCAATAAATCTTTGTTTTGCAATGAAGTTCCTAAAACAGTAACCATTGGGCCTTCAAAAACGGGGATGCCATCATCCTTGAACATTGCTCCTTTTAATTCATTATTAAAGAAATAATTATCGGCCGTTCCTTCGTTGATATGCGCTGTTGGAATCATAATATCGCCTTTTCCTCCTTCTAAAATTCCAGCTTTTCCCATAATAGAAACGGATTCGACATTCAAAAATATATCTTTTTTGAAGGGTTTCAATAATTCGTCTATGGTTTCATAAGCTTGTTCTCCAAAGGCATAATCCATCACGATAATTACTGGTTTTTTGTCTCCAACAGTTGCTTTCGGAAAGGATGATTTTGCCCAATCAATTTTGGCAGTGTCAAAAATCTGAACATCAATATTAGTGCCCGATTGGTCTGGAATTGAAATCATTCCGTGTTGTTTGGCAAATGCTTCTACTTTGTTTCTGAGTTCATCGGCACCCGATTTGCTCAATTCTTCATAAATATAGAAATCTGATTTGTCTTTAAACTTTGATTTTAAAACTGTCGTGGCAAAAATAGAATTCATCACGCTGTGCATATTGGCACTAATGACGTGTATGGGTCGGTCTAAAAGCTTGTTTTCTTTTAACACTTCTTTGATATTGGTTGCCCAAATTTCGCCGTGAATGTGATGCCCTAAGCGTTCTCTTAAAATGGGGCTGAAAGTGATGGTTCTTTTGTTGTCCATAACCACTTCTTCGATGGCTAATTTTCCCAACCAATGGATGACGTGCAGAAAACGATCTGGCGAAGCTTCGGAACCAAAAGCATCGTAAATCTCTAAAACTTCTATAAATGTTCGTCCTAGAATGTTGGCTGCGTGCGAAACGGCTTTCTCTTTTTCGATTTGAGTCAATTTCTTTTTTTGTGAAACGGCCAATTCCAATTTTTGCCAATCACGCGAAACTTCGCCGCCATCGTCTAATAAAACCCTGTTTCTAATTTT
Source organism: Flavobacterium sp. (assembly GCA_003449615.1). Taxonomy (GTDB): domain Bacteria; phylum Bacteroidota; class Bacteroidia; order Flavobacteriales; family Flavobacteriaceae; genus Flavobacterium. Next base: position 885 of record DMHA01000192.1, on the reverse strand, counting down.
GTGCGATTCGATGAAAATAAAGGTCAAATGCGTCAAAATATCATAAATGTCAGACCGTCCACGAGTGATTTCGACATTCATTTGTTCGTCGTCAATGCGGTAACAATTTCGTTTCCTTTTTGGCGGAACAATGGCTTGAAAATGCGATTTTGAATAGCCTTCATCCGAAGTCAAATTGATAAAACGACATTCCTCAATTCCTGTAGGAAGGCGTTCAATGACGTATAAAAGTCCGTTGAGTTCGACTTTTTCTTCGCCTAAATTTCCATAAATTTCAGGGCGTAATGTTAATAAAGCTTCTCTTAAAGTGTCGCCAGAAACGCCCATTGGTTTGTAAAATCCACGGTTGAACAAATGCCGCATCGTGATGTACATTTTTTCGATTGCCGCTGATGATTCTTGTGCTCTGGATCTTGATGTGTTTTTTATTTCGTTCATTCTATACTGTTTTCTAACCTGCAAATGTAAGGTTTTAATGAATTAGTTGGATAAAATTAATGTAATCACTGGTTCATTGATCATCATTTTTCCGGTTGATTCATTTTCTTTTTGATTGGTTTGTCTATTCCATTTTCCTCCCGAAAAAGTGTATAAAAATTCACTTTCGACATAATTATATAAAACGAAAGGAAAATACGTTTTTTGGATTTGTGTTAGTTTTGTATTGGAATCGATAACGGTTTTTTCGGTTTTGTTTTTTTCAATCATTAACTTTTCGAAACCAACAAAAAGTCCGTTATTTGGAAATTTTAAATTAAACTCCTTTACATCAAATCGGTTGATTCTTGTTCCTTTTTTGACTGTGACGACAAAGTCTTTATCTAACAATTCTTCGGCTGGAAAACCATTGGCATCCACAGCATAAAAATGAATTTTGATAATGGC
>DMHA01000247.1:3454-3805 GCA_003449615.1 Flavobacterium sp. | reverse complement strand
AGCATTTATCTACGAATTCAAAACGCCCGAAAAAAATGCGTGGGACAGGTTCAAAGAATGGTTGGCGAACTTTTTCAAAAACATTTTCAAATTTACGGATAGCAAATCGGCCAATGATTTTGTGGATATTTTACTCCGAGTTATCGCCATTCTTATTGTTCTTGCCGTAATTTATATGATTGTAAAATCCATAATGAACAAAGAAGGACAATGGGTTTTTGGCAAAAACTCCGATAGAAAAATCATTAATTATGACGAAATCGAGAAAAATCTTCATAAGGTCGATTTCGAAAAACTCATTCAAAAAAGTTTAGAATCGGGCGAAAATCGATTGACCATTCGCTATTATTA
>DMHA01000247.1:282-3349 GCA_003449615.1 Flavobacterium sp. | reverse complement strand
GATTATCTTTATGAAATAAAAGACGAAGCCCAAAAAGAGGATTTTGCCTATTTGTCCTATCTGTACAACAATATTTGGTACGGCGAATTTGAATTGGATGAAGCTACTTTTGCCAAAGCCAGAAACGCTTTCGAAAAATCGATAAAAAAAATCAACAATGGATAGAATGCTAAAAATATACATCGCCCTTTTGGTGTTGCTCATAGCGGCTATCGTTGTTATTGACGCTAATCGCCCGAAACCCATAGATTGGACACCCACTTTTTCCCTCAAAGACAAAATTCCTTACGGAATGTATGTTTTCGATAAAGAAATAAATTCCCTTTTGAAAGGACAAAAAATTAGGAAATTCAGCACTACTCCATATCAATATTTCGACAGTAAATTTGACTATGATACGCTCGTAAATGACTATAGAATCAAAGGAACTTTTCTCAGTATATCCAAAATGATTGATTTTGATGCAGAATCAGTTACCGAAATTTGCACGTTTGTCAATCACGGAAACAATGCTTTTATCAGTTCCGAAATGATTCCGAAAGTCTTGTTGGACAGTTTGAATTTAGAAATGAAAAGCGAATACAAATTCTCGGACAGCATCTACAATTGGGTTGCCAACAAAAAACTCGGCAATCAAAAATACAAAATCACCGAAGGCGTCAACAACAATTATTTCTCCAAAATCGACACGCTGAACACCACTGTTTTGGGTTATCAAAATGGCGATAGCACGAGAGTGAATTTCATCAAAGTGAACTACAAAACTGGTGCATTTTATTTGCATACACAACCCGTGGCGTTTACTAATTTTCATTTATTGAAAGGCAATCATCACGAATATGCCGAGAAAGTCTTGTCGCACATCCCTGAAGGAGAAGTGTTTTGGGGTATCCAAAATCAAACTGGAGAAATCATTTCGGATTCGCCAATGCGTTATGTTTTAAGCCAACCCGCACTAAAATGGGCTTGGTATATTTTCTTGATTGGAATGTTAATTTTTATATTTTTCAACGCCAAACGAAAACAAAGAGTCGTTCCAATAATAAAACCCTTGGCAAACACCACAGTCGATTTCACAAAAACCATCGGGAATTTGTACTATCAAGAAGGTGACCACAACAACATTATCGACAAAAAAATTATCTATTTCCTAGAAAAAATTCGCAACGAATACTTGATTGACACCCATAAATTGGATGATGATTTTATCAAAAAATTGCAACATAAATCAGGAAAAAAATTAGACGATATTCAAAATTTGGTGTCATTAATAAACGCCTATCGAAAAAATAATTACATCAGCATAGAAGACGATTTGCTGAAAATTAATAATGCGATTGAGAAAGTGATGAATTGAAAAAAGCTAAAAAAGCTAAAAAAGCTAAAGAATCGAAAAAATTGAAAAAATTGAAAAAATTGAAAAAATAAAAATCGTACAAATTAATCTGTGAAAATCTGTGCAACCTGCCTGTCGGCAGACAGGTCTGTGTCTAAAAAATAAATTAATGCAATCTGTGTCTAATAAACCAAAAATATGGAAGAAATAAACAACGCTGAAAATCCAAACGAAAACGTAAATTTTCAATCTCGAATCAATTTAGAACCGCTTTTAGAAAGCATCAACACCATCAAACTGGAACTCGGAACTGTTATTGTGGGACAAAGCAAAATGATCGATCAATTGCTGGTCGCTATTTTGTCGAACGGGCACGTTTTGCTCGAAGGCGTTCCTGGAGTAGCCAAAACAATTACGGCAAAATTGTTGTCCAAAACCCTGAACATTGGCTTCAGCCGAATTCAATTTACGCCCGATTTGATGCCTTCGGACATTTTGGGAACCTCGGTTTTCGACTTGAAAAAATCGGAATTTGAATTCAAAAAAGGTCCCATTTTTTCCAACTTGATATTGATTGACGAAATCAATCGAGCGCCGGCAAAAACCCAAGCCGCCCTTTTTGAGGTAATGGAAGAACGCCAAATCACGATTGATGGAACGACTTATGTTTTGGATACGCCATTTTTGGTCATTGCCACCCAAAACCCTATCGAACAAGAAGGAACCTATCGTTTGCCAGAAGCGCAATTGGATCGTTTCCTATTCAAAATTTCCATCGATTATCCAACAATGAATGAGGAAATCTTGATTATCCAAAGAGAACATTTACTCCAAAATCAAGGCAAACTCGACAACATCAAAACCTTGCTTTCTTCGGAAGAAATCAAGCAGTATCAAGCCTTGGTCAAACAAATTATTGTCGAACAAAACCTGTTGGAATACATTGCAAAAATCGTGATCAACACCCGTGAAAACGCCTTTTTGTATCTCGGTGCTTCGCCTCGTGCTTCCATCGCCATCTTGAACGCCGCCAAAGGTTTTGCCGCCATCCGTGGACGTGATTTCGTGACTCCCGAAGACATCAAAGAAGCTGCGATTCCTGTATTGCAACACCGTGTTATCGTTACGCCAGAACGTGAAATGGAAGGAATTACGAGTATAGAAATTATCAAACAGATATTGGAAAGTGTGGAGATTCCGAGGTAGATAAAAATAGCACACAGATTAGACGGATTGAACTGATTGACGCAGATTAAAATTTTAGTTCTATTCAAAAAAATTAGTGAAAATCCGTTCAATCTGTTAAATCCGTGGCTAAAAATTAAGTTTCCAGAATCTAAAAATTATGAAACTACTAAAAAGTTTATACATCAACAATTTCTTTTTCTATGCGCTTTTGGGCGTTGTGGGCTTGTTTGTTTTGGCCTTTATATTTCCCGCATTGTACAACGCCACTTGGTATGTTTTGCTGATGCTTTTGACTTTTTTGTTTTTGGATGTCCTGATTTTATTTTTCACCAAAAACGGCATCGAAGGCAGTAGAATGATGCCCGAAAAATTATCCAATGGCGATGAAAACGAAGTAAGAGTTGGCATCAAAAACTACTATACTTTTCCGATTTCTGTCAAAATAATTGACGAAATTCCCTTCCAGTTTCAGGTGCGAAATTTTAACATCAAACAAAAAATCAAAGCTTCATCCGAAAAAGAAATTCAATATTATCTGCGTCC
>DMHA01000247.1:0-154 GCA_003449615.1 Flavobacterium sp. | reverse complement strand
TAATTTCGAGACGATTTCAATTCGACAATCAAAGAATGGTTCCCACTTATCCGTCCTACATTCAGTTACGAAAATACAGTTTGATGGCTTTTTCTAACAATTTGTTTCAATATGGTATCAAGAAAATTCGGAGAATTGGGCACACGATGGAGTT
>DMHA01000245.1:9731-9859 GCA_003449615.1 Flavobacterium sp. | reverse complement strand
GAAAATATTGATTCGCCAAGGTCTTTCACAGCTAAAATATTGCAAATTTTAGCAAAAAAAGAAATTGTACATTCCATTAAAGGAATTGGAGGCGGTTTTGAAATCCCAAAAGAAAACATCAAAAAAAT
>DMHA01000245.1:0-9666 GCA_003449615.1 Flavobacterium sp. | reverse complement strand
AATCTTGCTCAAATTGTAAGTGCAATTGATGGCGAAACGGTTTTTAAAAGTTGTGGTTTAGGAATAAATCATTGCTCTGATGAACGCCCTTGTCCACTTAATAAAAAGTTCAAGAGTATTCGAGAAAATCTTGCAAAAATGCTTGAAAATACTTATCTCGAAGAACTGGTTTTTGATATTAATTCTGGGGATTCGTTTTTGATATAATGTTGAATTTATAATGAGAATCGAAATCCTGCAAGGTTTATAAAACCTTGTAGGTATATTTCTCTCAATATGAATACCTACAAGGTCAGAAAAAGACCTTGCAGGAGAATTAAAAAAAATAAGAAACTGAAAAACAACCAATTAAATTTAAATCATAATCAAATTCAGGTTTTATGCCACCACTAATTCTGGCACTTCTACTCCAAGCAATTCTTTGGTGTAAAACTCTAATTGGTTTTGAATTTCATTAATACTACTCTCGAAATAATGAGTATTGGCAAAAAAGTTTTGATAAAAGACAATTCCTTCTAATAAATTACTTTTAAAAGCTTTTAATTTCTTCAATTGCGAGGCATTGATTTCGCTCGAAATGTATTTGATGTCATTTTTCAAATAATCGATATACATTTTCAACTCTTTGATGAATAAATTAGGTCTGTTTGGATCTGTCATCACATTAAAATTGCCGTAGATATGTCGCACCATTTCAGATAGTGAAACTTCCTTGTCAAAATAAGCCAAATTCGGTCCAGGACAAACTATTACACCTTGCGATTGTCCTTTAATCTCGATGTCGTTTTCAATGTAAGCAGCATTGGCAAGCCCCACACAAAGACAGGCTTTTTCGGTAATATCGAATTTCATTTTTTCGAAAGCTTCCTCTGATAAAGTTTCTTTTATTTCATTCAATTCATCCAATTTTACGTCCTGATATTTCTTAGAAGAAGTACAAATACCTTCCGCACCAAATTCTTTGCTTAAAGCCAAAAACTTTTTCGGACAAGAACTTCCCGCTTTGTCATTATCAATTCGGAGTTGTTTGAACATTTCGTTTGAGGTGCCTCTCACGGTATTAAAAGGAACTCCCAAAGGGGAAATATGACTCAAATACAAATCTTTTTCTTTGGCATTTCGCAATAATTCACGAGTCTCAGCATCAACCGAAGTAGCTTCTGGAACCAATAAAAATGGTGTTCCCCAACCCACGGAATCTACATTGTAATACTCCAACATAAAATCGTGTTCTTCGGCAGTTCCTACACCACCTTGAACGGTAATTTTCAAATCTAATGGCGTTTCAGGAATGTGCATTCCCTTTTGCGCCAATGCTTTTACCATAATATCGTGAGCCGATTGAACCAATTGTTCTTTTTTATGTTTGAATTCTTCCATAATGGGTCCTAATAAAAAACCATCGGTAGCAAAAGCGTGTCCACCACAATTCAAACCAGATTCGATGCGGTATTCCGAAACCCAAAGTCCTTTTTTGGCCAAGAAATTTCCTTGAATCATTGCCGAACGGTAATCGCTTACTTTCAGAATAATTTTCTTTTCCAAATAATTTTTTTCATCTGGAAAGAAACAAGGGAAATTTTCGAAATAAGCAAATAATCTAGGATTCATTCCCGCCGATAAGACAATGGAAGAAGTCAAATTACTATTGGCAAACCCACGAAGTGCTGCATGAGCATCATTAAATTCCACTGGCAATTGTTCGCCATCAATAAAATTATCCTTGTCTAGTTTTGTCATAATATTCACATCGATATCCCCTGAATAAAGGTTTTCTTCGATATACTTTTTGACATTTTCTTTCCAAGCCATTCCGTCTTCTAATAAATGTTCTAATCCTTGTTTTATTTCGGATTTGTTGGGCAACATAGCAATGTAATTTTCTAATGCAAGTTTGCTTTCTGATAATTCTGTTTTGAAATTTTCGAATTTATCTTTTACAATTTTATCTACTAAATTCAAATAAGAAGTAATTCTTTTGGCACGATAATCGTGAAATTTTTTTGTTATTTCTTGATAAGGAACATCAAATTTTTCGCTGTAAAAAGCTCTCATTTTTTCAATAAGCTCATCATCGGCAAGTGCAATAACCGAAGAAATTCCGTACTTTGCAACACGAATTGGACTATCAATTGTGAAAGCCAATCCCATCACTGGGATATGAAAAGTATGTAACTGTTTGTTTGTCATCTTGTTCTTAAATTGTTTATTAATGGAATAAGATGCAAAGGTCGCATAAGCAATTTATACAATAACTGATAATTATCATAAGTTTAAATACTTTATAATTCCTTTGGGATGAAAATACGTATAAATCATAGACTAAGCTAAAAATACCTTATTCAGTTAGGGTTTATTGTTTTTTAAATAAGTGTATCTTTGTAAAAATAATGTCCAAAAAAGCAAGATTACCAAAATTAATTATCGAATGAAAAATCTCAAAGAACGAATATTAGAACTGAAAAAAGAGAAAAATGCGGTTATTTTAGCGCATTATTATCAAGAAGCCGATATTCAGGATGTGGCAGATTATGTGGGCGATAGCTTGGGATTATCGCAAGAAGCAACGAAAGTCGATGCCGATATTATTTTATTTGCTGGAGTGCATTTTATGGCCGAAACCGCCAAAATATTAAATCCTAGCAAGAAAGTAATTCTTCCCGATTTGAAAGCAGGTTGTTCCCTTGCTGAATCCTGCCCTCCCGAAGATTTCAAAAAATTTACCGAGGCTCATCCAGACCATGTTGTCATCACTTATGTGAATTGCTCTGCCGAGGTCAAAGCCCTAACTGACATTGTAGTAACGTCTGCAAATGCCGTAAAAATAGTAGAATCGATTCCAAAAGACAAACCCATTATATTTGCTCCAGATAAAAATTTAGGTAAATATGTTATGGAACAAACTGGTAGAAAAATGCTACTTTGGGACGGTGCTTGTGTAGTCCACGAAGCTTTTTCATTGGACAAACTCATTGCTTTATACAAAAAAAATCCAGATGCTCAAATTATTGCACATCCCGAATCGGAGACGCATATCCTGAAAACGGCCAACTATATTGGCTCTACTTCAGGGATGATTAATTATGTGAAAACAAGTCCCAGCAACAAATTTATAGTTGCCACCGAAGCAGGTATTTTGCATAAAATGAAACAGGAAGTTCCCAATAAAATATTAATTCCTGCTCCTTCAAACGAAGACAATACTTGTGCTTGCAGCGAATGTGGTTATATGAAAATGAACACTTTACAGAAAGTGTATAATTGTTTACTCAATGAAACTCCTGAAATTTTTGTTCCCGATGATATTATGAAAAAAGCATTGATTCCTATCGAACGAATGCTTGAATTATCTAAATAATGATCCAAACAAACTACTTAATTATTGGTTCTGGCGTGGCTGGATTGACTTTTGCACTGAAAATTGCGGAGGAATTTCCAGATAAAAAAGTCACAATTGTCACCAAAGCCAATGCGGATGAATCCAATACCAAATATGCTCAAGGAGGCATTGCCATTGTTACGGACAAAATAGTAGATTCCTACGAAAAACACATCGAAGACACTATAATTTGTGGCGACGGATTGTGCGATGAAGAAGTGGTAAGAATGGTCATTACCGAAGGTCCAAAACGATTGAAAGAATTAATAGAATGGGGAGCAAAATTTGACAAAAATGCTGCCGGAACACTCAATTTAGGCAAAGAAGGTGGCCATTCAGAAAATAGAGTGGTACATCATAAAGACCAAACGGGACAAGAAATTCAACGTGCTATTTCACATCAAGTGCATCAAAAAGAAAACATTAGCGTCTTAGATTATCATCTCGCAATTGATTTAATCACCCAAAATAATCGCTGTTTGGGTGCTTATGTTTTAGACGAAAAAACGAATAAAATTCTAACCTTCCAATCCGATTTTACTTTGCTCGCTACAGGTGGCATTGGTCATCTCTATGGTCATACTACAAATCCCGTGATTGCAACGGGAGATGGAATTGCAATGGCATACAGAGCCAAAGCAATCATCAAAGAAATGGAATTTATTCAATTTCACCCAACTGCTTTATTCGATGATTCTACAGGAACTTCTTTCTTAATTTCGGAAGCAGTTCGCGGTTTTGGTGCCTATTTACGCACCAAAAACGGCCATCGATTTATGCCAGATTATGATGCTCGTGGCGATTTGGCTTCTCGAGATATTGTTTCTCAGTGCATCGATTTGGAACTCAAAAAATCTGGCGACGAATGTGTTTATCTCGATTGTTCCCATTTAGATATGGAAGATTTTATCAAACATTTTCCAATGATTTATAAGTACTGCAAGAAAATCGGGCTTGATTTGTCCAAAGATTGGATTCCTGTTGTTCCTGCCCAACATTATCTTTGTGGCGGAATTGTGGTGGACAAAACTGGGAAAACATCTATTGAAAACTTATTTGCCTGCGGCGAATGTTCCAGAACAGGTTTGCACGGAGCGAATAGATTGGCGTCCAATTCCTTATTAGAAGCTTTGGTTTATTCGGATAAAATCTTTAATTATTTGGCCAATACAACTTTCGAAAAAAGCCAATTTGAAGGCAAAGTTACCGATTGGATATTGGTTCTAAAACCAATAATCAATCCAGATTATGTTGCCAAAAGAAAAGCCGAATTACAACTTTTAATGCGTCAAAATGCTGGAATCGTACGAAATGATGCCGATTTGCTTAAAGCCAAAGAAAAACTCAGTCTTTGGAAAAATGAAATCGAAGAAAAAATAAATAATTTTCAAATTAATGCAGATCTATGTGAGCTACAAAATTTGATCACTATTGGAACTTTGATAGTACAACAATCTATTGAACGAGAGGTAAACTGTGGTGGTTTTGTGAAGATTAATAAATATTAAAGCCAAACTTAATTCTAGCTCAATGTAGGAATTCTTGTGATCGAAATATACATTATTATTTTGGTAAGTTGTGGTTTAATAATGTATATTTGTCGATTGTTACAAAATCAAACCTAATGAAAGTATTATTATTGCATCAATTTTTTTTAGAGGATAATGACTCAGGAGGTTCTCGGTGGAATGAAATGACAAAATTTTGGTCAGAAAAAGGATTCGAAATCACGGTTATTGCAGGAATGATGCATTATGGAGGAAGTGAAAAACTAACCAAATACAAAAGGAAATATGCCGTCGAAAATCACCAAGGAGACGTAAAAGTATGGAGATGCCATGTTTCAGAAAGTTATAATTCCAATTTTGTAGGACGGTTATTTGGCTATTTTTCATTTTTTTTTTCAAGCTTGTATGTTGGTTTGTTTAAATTATCCGGAAAATATGATGTAATAGTTGTTACATCCCCCCCCTTGTTTATCGGTATGACAGGATATATTTTATCTGTTATAAAAAAAATTCCTTACCTTTTTGAGATAAGAGATTTATGGCCAGAATCTGCTATTGATACTGGAGTTGTAACCAATTAATATATCATAAAATTTTCCTTTTGGCTAGAAAAAATTATATATAAAAAGGCTACATTAATCAATGTTTTAACTCCTGCTTTTAGAACTGCATTAATTGAAAAAAAAGGAATAAATCCAAATAAAATTATCTATATTCCAAATGCTGCTGATTTTACACTTTCGGACGAATACTTAAATAATTTTGATGTCGATAAATTTAAAAAAGAAAACAACCTTGAGAATAAATTCATTGTTACTTATGTTGGAGCACACGGATTAGCCAATCATTTGGATCAAGTTTTGGACACTGCAAAACTGATGGAAAACAACAATGTTTTATTTTTGCTGATAGGTCAAGGAATGGAAAAAGAGAGGTTGAAAAAATTAGCTTCTTCCAAAAATTTAACTAATGTAAGGTTTATCGATCCAGTTCCAAAATCGGAAATATTCAAGTACATTTTGGCTTCGGATGTAGGGGCTTCAGTACTGAAAAAGGTTGATACATTTAAAACAGTTTACTCCAATAAAACCTTTGACTATATGTCATGCAAAAAACCAATACTAATGGCAATTGATGGGGTTTCAAGAAAACTTGTAGAAGAAGCGGATGCTGGTTTATATGTTGAACCTGAAAATCCAAATGATTTCAAAGATAAATTGATTTTTTATTTAGATAATCCCCAAGAATTGAAACGACATGGAGAAAATGGTTATATATTTGCCAAAAATAATTTTGATAGAACAATTTTAGCAGAAAAATATAGGAATGAATTACTTAATATTAAAACCAATTAAATTAAAAATGAAATCAAAAATAATACTATTTTTTGTTTGTACTGCAATTTTATTTCAGTCTTGTATCACTAAAAAAAACACGCTCTATGTGCAAACCAAAAAACTTCCTTTTAAAATTGAATCGGGATTTCCTTTCGAGCCAAAAATTAAAAGTGATAATATATTAAACATCATTGTAACAGCCGATAACCCAGAAGCTGCCGCTGTTTTTAATTTAGTAACATCTAATAGAAACGCGAATTCCGAAAATACAATTTCTCAAGGAAATAGTGTTACTTATTTGGTTGATTATAAAGGCTTTATAGAAATGCCTGTTTTAGGAAGATTTAAAGTTGAAGGCTTAAAAAAATCAGAATTAGAAGATCTTTTAAAAGAAAAAATCAGCAAAATTGTAGATAATCCTGTTGTCATTGTCAGAATTCTAAATTATCGATTGTATGTTGTTGGTGAAGTAAACAGAAGCGGGGAGCAACGTTTGGATAATGGAGAAAGAGTGACGATATTCGAAGCTATATCTAGAGCAGGAGACTTGACTATCAATGGAAATAGAAAAAAAATAAGGATACTTCGAGAAAATGATGGTGTGCAAACATTGAATGTAATTGATATTACAAAACCAGATTTCATCAATTCTGATTTTTATTTTTTGCAACAAAATGATGTAGTTATAGTTGACCCTAATAGCACAAAAATAACGACTAGTTCTATTGGTCCTTTTGCGACAGCTATGTCTATAATTACCTCGGCAATATCATTATATTTGTTAATTGATAGATTTTAAATTATGGAAGTGAACAAGAAACAAAATATATTAGCAAAATTAGAACGTTATATATCAAATTGGAAGTGGATTCTTTTATCTGTTTTATTAGCCTATACCATTGCCTATTTCTATCAAAAATATCTTACCAGAATTTATAAAGCTTCTACCGTAATTTTAATAAATGACACTTCTAAAGGAGGATTCAACTCTGAAATTAGTGCTTTTACAGACAAATTTTCTGTCTATAATCAAAATAAAGTTTCATTGGCAAATGAACTAGAATTTGTGAGTTCAAGAGAAAATATTGAGAGTACCATTAAAGAACTGAATTTAAATATTACCTACAATTCAGACGCAAATATTAAAGGACAAAATTTATATGAGAAATCTCCAATACAGATAATTTTTGCGGACTCATTAACTCAATATGAATTAAGTTTAGGCTTAATCGTACAAATAAATGAAAACAATAAATTTCAACTATTAGATAGTAATGAAGAGAAAATAGGCACTTATACTTTTGGAGAAAATATTAGCTATAATAACAATTCTTTTAAGATTATAAATATAAACAGAAAATCGAGTTTAACTATTATAGACATTTTTGTCACCCCTGTCAAAAATTTAATTGAAAGTTATAAATCAAGAATTAAGTCTCAAAATGCAAATGTAGATTCATCAATCTGTGAGGTTTCGATTACAGACGATTCTCCTGAAAGAGCTAAAGAGTTTTTAGATGCCTTAATCAAAAATTATGAATTAAAAACCATAAAAAACAAAAAAAAACAGATTGCGGCTACTTATCAATTTGTACTTGAAAGGTTGAATATTGTTGATAAAATGCTAAATAGTAACGAATCAACAGGTGAAAAATATATGATTGACAATAGTTTGATTGATGTAAATGCTGAATCTTATCAAACTATTCAAAATAATGAGATTTATAAAACTAAATTAACTGAATTAACAACTACTATTTATCTAATTAAATCTACCATTTTATCTTTGGATAAAAAAGGTTATAATTATATACCAGATAATATTTTTCCGTCAAATAACATTCTATTATCACAAGTTGTTAAATATAATGAAGATATTGATAAAAGAAATAAACTTATTTCTGGAACTACAGAAGACCATCCAGATGTAAAGAGAATTAGTAATATCCTAGATGGAAAAAAGATTGTAATTAAAGAAGGAATGTTAAATTTTCTTCAAAAATTAAAATTAGAAAACGATTCGTTTGTAAAAAAATTAAACAGTTTACAAAATAAAACTTTTAATTTACCTACTCAAGATAAAAAAATATCACGAAATGAACGAACCATTACAATCATTTCTGAAACCTATAAATATTTAATGAATAAAAAAGAAGAAACAGCTATTTCTTTAAATTCAACTGCGGCAAATTCAAAAGTTATAGAAAAGGCCTATTGTAATAATGTGCCAATTTATCCTTCCAAAAAATTAATTTTTTTAATAGCCATAACAATCGGGTTGCTTATTCCAATAGTCATAATATATATTTCAGAAGTTTTAGATACTAAAATCAGAAAAAAAGAAGACATAACCTCAAATTTGGATTTGCCATTTCTTGGTAATATTTTAACCTCAAAAGATAAACTAATTTCTCTAGACAATAGAAGCCCAGCAGCAGAATCTATTAGGATTGTTAAAACTAATTTAGAATTTGTTTTAAAAACATTACCTTCTGTGGGGAATATAAGAGCCAAAACAATTTTCGTTACTTCAACTATTTCAAAAGAAGGAAAATCGTTTGTTTGTGCAAATATAGCGACCTCTTTTTCGCATTCAGGCAAAAAAACATTGCTTATTGGATTGGATATTCGAAATCCAAAATTGTCAGAATATTTTGAAGGCATCAAACAAGATTTTGGTTTTACAAATTTCATATCCAATAACGAAAAAACAATTGACGATTATATTCAACCTTCAAATATCAATAAAAACCTGTTTGTATTAACATCTGGTTTTATACCCCCAAACCCATCAGAGTTGATGCTTAACGAAAATATTGATCTAATGTTTGATACTCTCAAAGACAAATTTGATTATATTATTGTTGATACCGCTCCGATAGGTTTGTTGTCAGATACTTCTTTAATTTCAAGGTTTGCCGATGCTTTTGTTTATGTAACTAGATGTAAGTATTCAGATAAAAATTTCATTAAAGAGATAGATCAATTAAACAAAGATAAAAAATTGAAAAATATTTCATTAGTATTTAATGATGTTTCTTATAATTCTAATAGTGGCTACGTCTATGGCTACGGCTATGGCTATGGCTATGGTTATGGTTATGGTTACGGAAATCAAAAAGAAGAAAAAACAATTTTAGAAAAAATAAAAATTTTCTTTAAATTTTAAAAGTGATGTCAGTAAAACAAATAGCAAGAAATTGTAGAACTTTTTATAGAAAATTAAAATATAAAGGAACAATTTATCAGTGTCCATTTTGTGGGTTTAAAAGCAACGGTTTTATTTCAGTTGGACTTCCTCATCAAGCTAATATTGACAAAAAAATTATAGGAGCTGGAATTAGAAATGGTGGTTGTGTAAGCTGTGATGCTATCGATAGAGAAAGGCTTCTGTATGCTTATTTTAGTGAAGAGTTAAAGATTTTTAAAGATAATCCAGAAT
>DMHA01000244.1 GCA_003449615.1 Flavobacterium sp. | reverse complement strand
TTTTTGTCATGTACTTAAAAAATTTTTATATTTCCCAAAAAAACTATGACCAAACCACTCACGGTAAAAGCCGGGAGACTTTTATAAGATTTGTAGTTTTCAAGAACATTTCAAAAAAAACTCAAATTCTGAATACTTTGAGTAGCGATATAATAGTCAAAAATCTACGTTCGTATAATAATGTGGTTTTGTTTTTTAAAGAATTAAAAACTCCAAGCTTTATAATCGCTATTTTTCTCTAAGCTATTTTCGGTTTTATCATCTAGCTTCGGGAAAAAATCAATTCCTGTCATTTTTTCTAGGCTGTCAACAGAAACTACAAATTCATACAATGGTTTGTTGCTTTTTGCATTTGGAACCAAAAAAGCAATCATTTTGTATTGTCCGTTAGAATTGTCCAATAAAATTTTGTAAAAATAATTGGGAACCAAGACTTGTTCTTTGCCAATGGTTTTTAAATTAGGTTGTAAAACTCCCGCTGTAACTACATAAATACCATCGTATTTTGTCGCCCAATAGCGCACCTTTTGCTCCAACCGATTCCAAACTCCGCCATTGAAATCGCGGGTTTGTGGCGAAATATTCGACGTAAAAAAAGTGTCATTATAAGCATTAATTGCAAATTCCATATCGCCTGCAGGGCAAAGATGACCTTTGTCATAGCCTGATTTTTTATAATTTCGCCAATCGGCAGAACCTGTTTTTACTTTTGGGTCTTCGATGAAATACGGTCTATCAAAATTACTCCTTCTCACATAACTTTTTTTCAATTCATAAGCAACCCATTCGGCTTGTTCGTACTTTTCGCTATAAGACAAGGTATAATAATCGTGCGTAACGATTTGTTTGGTGGTTGATGTTGGAAAATAATTAAAAGTTTGTTTGTGACTTTGGGGCTCTGTTTTCGACTCCTCTTTCGACAAAACAAAAGCAGAACACAAGCCAAAAAACAAAATTATAAGTAGTCCTAAACCAAAAACGCTTTGGAAATTCGTCTTGAATTTCCAAAGCGTTATAGTAGCGTGTAACACTGTAAATGGCTTCATTAAAATGTTATGATTTAACCAATTTTTGTTTTTTCATAGCCACAGGAACACTTTTTTTCACAACAAGTTTTTCTTGCAAATCATCTAAAATATTTAAGGCTTCTTCCACATAAATATCTTTGGCTAAACTCTCGTGCCATCTTTCTCTTTTTTCTTTAAGAGAAGCATCGGTTTTCATAGCTTCGTTTTCTAGAGGCAATGATGTGAATTTCACTTTATAATCATAACCTGCTAGCGTTTTGAATTTTTTATTGGTTTCCTCAATGGCTTTTTGATTTTTCTTGAATTCATCAAACTTTAAACTATAATCATATTCTTTGCTTCTTTCATCAATCCATTTGGCGTTTTCTTCAATCAACTTGAACTGTTGATTTTGAGCAATTCTATTTTTACTGTTTGCTATTGCGTTTTTAAATTTTGCGTTGTTTGTCCAAATATTGTATGGAGTTGGATCAATTTTGTCCCAAGGCATGGCATTGTCTATATCACGTTCTCCCATTTTCAAATAGGCGTAACGGTCTGGCATTACTATATCGCTACTCACTCCTTCGAGCTGTGTGGAACCACCATTTATTCTATAAAATTTTTGAGTAGTTGTTTTCAAAGCACCCAAATCTCCTTTGTCGCTACTTCGCACAAACTGGTTCAAATCTATCATGTTTTGAACAGTTCCCTTGCCATAAGTTTGTTTGCTACCAATAACAATTCCTCTTTTATAATCCTGAATCGCTGCAGCCAAAATTTCTGAAGCCGAAGCCGAAAAACTATTGACCATGATAACTAATGGACCATCCCATTCTATTTTTTTGTCTCTATCATACAAGACTTCTTTTTGCCTTCCGGCCGATTTTACTTGAACTATCGGCCCTTGTTCGATAAACAATCCAGCTATATCCACCACAGTCGAAAGTGAGCCGCCACCATCATCACGAACATCAAACACGATTCCGTTGACACCTTCATTTTTCAAAGATTTCACTTCTTTTGCAACATCTTTTCCAGCATCACGACCATCTTTATTCTCAAATTCAATATAGAATTTTGGCAAATAAATCACTCCATATTTTAATCCATTTCGTTCTACAATGCTCGATTTTACATAAGTTTCTTCAATCTCCACAATGTCTCTAATAATCGAAATTGTTTTAATAGAACCATCTACTTTTTTAACCGTCAAACGAACTTCGGATCCTTTGGGTCCTTTTATTTTTTTCACCACATCGTCCAATCGCATCCCAACAATGTCAACAGGTTCTTTATTTCCTTGGGCAACTTTCATAATGACATCGCCAGATTCAAGCAACTTGCCTCTCCAAGCAGGCCCTCCAGAAATAAGTTCGGTAATTTCGGTAAAATCATTTTTCTTTTGAAGACGTGCTCCAATTCCCTCAAATTTTCCACTGATACCAACATCAAAACGCTCTTTCTCATCGGGTGGAAAATAATTAGTATGGGGGTCAAATCTAGCAGTTATAGAATTAATATAAATTGAAAACCATTCGTCTCTGGTTAATTCCTCCATAAATCCAAAATATTCGTCCAGTGATTTCAACGAACTTTCACGAGTGATTTTTTCTAATTCTTCGAAAGTTTTGGGTTTTTCGTCCGAGGATTTTTCCTTTTTAACATCATTTGTGTTTTCAAGAAACTCTTCTGACTTCAATACATCTGAACCATCTTCATTGACTTTTTCTACAATTCCTTTTTCTTTATTTTCTTGAATTCTAAGTCGGTCTGTCAATGACGAAAGCGTTGATAACTTGATTTGTTTGCGCCATCTTTCTTTTAATTCTTGATTATTTTTAGCATAAAGTGCTTTTTCATAATCAGTATTGAATGTTTCGTCAAGAGTATAATTAAAAGGAGTGCTCAAAATATTTTTGTAAAACTTCTTTGCTTCGCCCATTCTTTTAATTAAACGATCATAAGTAAGATTGAAGAAAGTCAAATCTTTGTTCAAGAACTCATCATCGAGCAAAGTTTCGTATTTCGAAAACTCATCAATATCCGTTTGTAAGAAATACCGTTTGGATGGATCTAAGGCCTC
>DMHA01000155.1 GCA_003449615.1 Flavobacterium sp. | reverse complement strand
AGCCGTTTGCATCTGATTCATCCTTTTGGGTTTGTTATTAATGATAAAAACCTGAAACGTTCTGGTTTGGATTATTGGGTACATTTGGACGTCACCGAATATCAAAATATAGAGGAATGGATTACTCAAATCCCCAACAAATCCCGAGTTTTCCTGATGAGTTCACACGCAACAACATCCATTTATGAAACCCATTTTCAAGATGGCGATTGGCTGGTTTTTGGTAAAGAAAGTGTGGGTTTGAGCAAAGAAATTTTAGATAAGTTCGAAAATCATTTGACAATACCAATGTCGAAACTAATCCGGAGTTTTAATATTGCCAATTCAGTAGCGTTTGTGGTTGGCGAAGCGAAAAGGCAGATTTCAGATTTCAGGTAGCAGATTTCAGGTTGTAGGTTGCAGATTTCAGATAGCAGATTTCAGATAGGAGATAGCAGATTTCAGATTTCAGGTTAGAGTTATAAAACATAAGGCTTTGCAACTTTATGGCAATACTTGAAATTAGTGAATTTAATTCAGTAATAACCAAATTAATACTATTCAATGAACTAAATTCGTGTTTATTTAATTAATTTTGCAATCATAAAATCAAAATTTCCTTTTAGGCTAATATTATGGCAAGATTTGAATTGAAACTTCCAAAAATGGGAGAAAGCGTAGCGGAAGCAACCATCACAAATTGGTTGAAACAGGTGGGAGACAAAATCGAAGCCGATGAAGCCGTGCTTGAAGTGGCCACTGACAAAGTCGATAGCGAATTGCCCAGCGAAGTTTCGGGCGTTTTGGTCGAACAATTGTTTGCCAAAGATGATCTCGTTCAGGTGGGTCAAACTATTGCCATTATTGAAACCGATAGTCCTCAAACCCAAGAAGAGGAAGTTCAAAATGATGAAAATTCAACAATTACTGAAACGGTAAAAATTATAGAAGATAGCATTGCCCAATCTACTGAAATTATTGCTTTACCCACTGTTGATGTTGGAAACCTTTCCGAAAAATTCTTTTCTCCATTGGTCAAAAATATTGCCAAAGAAGAGGGAATTTCTCTTGATGAATTAGAAAATATTTCAGGTTCTGGAAAAGAAGGAAGAGTGACCAAAGAAGATATTTTAAAATTTGTTGGAAGCAGACACGAGCTTCAAAAGCGAACTGTTGAAGCAAAGTTGGAAGTAGGAAGCAATAATCCTGTTGTACAGCCTAAACCAGTTGCACAACAACCCTTAACTTTTAACCCTCAACCCATCACTACTTCCTTGAACGGAGGCGATGAAATTATAGAAATGGACAGAATGCGCAAACTGATTGCGGGTTATATGGTCGCTTCTGTACAAACTTCGGCTCACGTTCAATCCTTCATCGAAGTCGATGTAACCAATATTGTAAAATGGAGGGATAGGGTAAAAACTGATTTTGAAAAAAGAGAAGGCGAAAAATTGACTTATACTCCCATTTTTATGGAAGCCGTAGCTAAAGCTTTAAAGGATTTCCCAATGATGAATATTTCTGTAGATGGTGATACGATTATCAAAAGAAAAAACATCAACCTTGGAATGGCAGCAGCTTTACCCAATGGAAATTTGATTGTTCCTGTAATTAAAAATGCGGATCAATTGAATTTAGTTGGAATGGCAAAAGCGGTAAATGATCTTGGAGGTCGTGCAAAACTAGGAAAACTTAAACCCGACGATACTCAAGGCGGAACCTATACAGTAACGAATGTAGGGACTTTTGGCAGCGTTTTTGGAACGCCAATTATCAACCAGCCACAAGTTGGGATTTTGGCTCTTGGAGCTATCCGAAAAGTACCTGCAGTAATCGAAACTCCCGAAGGCGATTTCATTGGCATTCGCCAAAAAATGTTCCTTTCGCACAGTTATGATCATCGTGTTGTGGATGGCGCTTTGGGCGGAAGTTTTGTCAAACGTGTTGCAGAATATCTGGAAGCATTTGATATAGATAGGGATTTTTAATTGGACATAAAATAGAATACAAACCCGACTGTTTTCGGACTTGTCGGGTTTTTGATTTTTTGTACATAACTTTTTTAAATAATCAACAAACGATACCTTCAAAAAGATATATTTGTCATTCAAAAATAAAAAAATGGAACTCAAACTGAACAAACCAATTTGTTTTTTCGACCTCGAAACGACAGGAACAGATGTTGCCAAAGATAGAATTGTTGAAATAGCAATTTTTAAAGTTTTTCCCAACGGGAATAAAGAAAGTAAAACCTGGTTGGTCAACCCTACGATTCCAATTCCTTATGAAACTACTTTAGTTCACGGAATAACAAACGAAAAAGTGGCCAATGAGCCTACTTTCAAGGAATTATCTTCTTTAATTTACAATATGATAAAGGATTCAGATTTGGCGGGATACAATTCCGACCGTTTTGATATTCCACTATTGGCAGAGGAATTGCTTCGTGCTGGAATAGATTTCGATATGAAAAACCGAGTTTCTGTAGATGTTCAAACCATTTTTCATAAAAAAGAAGAGCGAACATTGAGCGCAGCATTGAAATTTTATTGTGGTCAAAGTCTCGAAAATGCTCATACTGCCGAAGCCGATACGATGGCAACTTACGAAATTTTGAAAGCCCAATTAGAGCGTTATCCCGATTTGGAAAACGATATGAAATCGCTTTCGGAATTTACAACCAGAAAGAAAATTGCAGATTTTGCTGGAATGATTGCTTTTGACAAAGACGATAATGAGATTTTTACTTTTGGAAAACACAAAGGAGTTAAAGTTGATACTGTTTTAGAAAATGAACCAGGTTATTTCAGTTGGATTCAAAATGCAGATTTTCCTTTATATACTAAGAAAGTTTTGACAGCAATTAAGTTGAGAAAATTGAATACAAAATAATTTTCAGTCCCAAAGCTTCGGGAGCAGGTTTTGGAAAGTGCTATCTAAAATTTTCAATCTTTACTATCTCTCCCCTGTCAAAACTACTGTTACTGCCAATCATAAATTGAGATGATTTTGGTATAATTTTAAAGGTAAATCCTTTGTTTTTATTGGTTTCCAATGCTTGAATGATAACCTTGAAATTGAGATAGTTTTGGTCGAAAATAATTTCTGTAGATGTGCTTTTTTTCAACGATAAAATATCTTGAATTGCAACTCTTTTGCCCAATTGTTTTTCTAATTGTTCTCTAAAGAATTGATTATTAGAAATCAAAATATAATTTTCAGGAGATGATTTAGTCCCAAAACCTAGGGAAGATTTTCCTTGAAACATTTTCACTAAAGAAAAAAACACAATTCCCATTTCCATAAAAGCAGAAAACAGCAATGATACTCGAAAATGTTTTTTGTAAAAAAAATTCATCGCTTCACGGAAACGTTTCATATAGTTTCCGTCTTTTATGGTGCTTTCGCCTTTGTAATGAATAACAGAAGTTTCGTGAAAATAATAGTTTGATTTTCCTTTTTTTAATGCCAAATAAGACAAATCAATGTCGTCCGAATACATAAAACAATTTTCATCGAAACCGCCAATTTCATTGTACAAATCGCGTTTCATTAGCATAAATGCACCCACCAGAATTTCGACTTTTCCAGTTTCATTTTCAGATAAATGTTGCGCATAATACTTTCCAAATGTCTTTGGGAAAATTTTATATAAACCAGTTATTTTGGTAAAAGCTACAAAAGGAGTTGGAGTTCCTCGCTTGCTTTCGGGTAGAAAATTTCCGGTTCCGTCGATGAGTTTGCAGCCAATAATTCCTAAGTCATTTTGCTTTTTGGCGAAAGCCAATACTTTCGTAAAAGTATCTTCGGCAACCACGGTATCGGGATTGAGGATGCAAATATATTCGCCTTTTGCTTGGCTTACGCCAATGTTATTTCCTTTTGGGAAACCTAGATTTCCCTTATTTTCGATGAGTTTCAGGTTTGGGAAACGCTGTTTCATCATTTCGCAACTGTCATCTTGTGAATTGTTGTCGATTACAATAATTTCGGCATCGATATTTTGTATGGCGTTTTGAACACTCAGAACACAAAGTTCTAAGAAGTAACGCACGTTATAATTGAGAATGATGATGGATAGTTGCATTTTCGAGGATTATAAAAGCAACTTGGATAAGTCGTCAGGATTTTTTAAATTATTCCAAAAAGCATATAAATCAATAATTTTAGTATTTGAATTAAAATTATAATATAGTGTAGTTTGCTTTGAAATTACTAGTGAGTAGGTATTATATTTGTTATTAAATATACCTATTTCAGGATTTTTAGACAATCTTTCTAAATTTTCAATAACTAAATCTTGAAACTTTTGAACTTCTTTAAAATTCCACTTTAAAAAAATAAAATCGATTTCTTCATAATATGTTATTTCAGAATTCGGTTGCCATTTAAACTTGTAAATCATTTTAGAAAAGGGTATCTCAATTTTACTCTTCGCATCATTTCTTCGTGAGAAATTCCTTTTCCATCGATAGAGTCCTGTATTCCCTGAGCAATTAATTTTTGAAGAATTATATGCAACTCTTCTGGATTGTTTGAAATTAAATTATTCTCAGTTCCATAAATTGTCTCAGGTTCCTGAACGGCATCCTGTTTTTTATCAATCGAATCTTTGTTTGGTTTGTTCATGGTAAAACAATTTTAGAATTCAAATGTACAAAATTATTCCAAAAAAAAACTGGTTCAAAACGAAACAGCTTTTTGTGAATATTAAAGACAGGTAGAGTTTTTTTCGTACTTAATATATTTTTTACTTTTTAAGTTTTTTTGGATTTTGCTTTGTATTAAAAACTCTTAAAACTACAATACTATCTTTTTCAATAGCATAAATAATTTTAAAACTCCAAATTACTGCATACCTAACTTTTTCAATATTAATTATAGGTTCCATTGGAAATTTATACGGGAAATCAGGTAGAGAAAGAGTTAAATCATAAATGGAATTGAATACTAAAATAGCGTTTTGAGGACTTTCTTTTTTGATATATTTATAGATAGCCTCTAGTTCATCAGATGCTTTTTTTCTCCAACGAACCTCCATTATCCCAAAATTTTCCTTTTCACTTCTTGGCTAGAATAGGTTTCCAATTTTCCTATGGCTAAACAATTTAAAGCATCTTGAATATCAGCAACATAATCTTCTTCAAATATTGAATTACCCTCAATATCAAAACCTATGATGTTTTGTTTTTGAAACGTTTGATTCATATAAATTGCTTCTGGTTCCTGAACAACATCCTGTTTTTTATCAATTGAACTTTTCTTTGGATTTTCCATTGTGAATGAATTTTAAAACTCAAATGTACAAAATTATCCCAAAAAAAAGCTGCTTCAAAACGAAACAGCTTTAGTGAATTTAATTTGGGATAATTTTTATTGCCCTGCTTCTTTTTTGGCATCTTGCACCATTTTGTCGTTTGCCATAATAGCAAACTCAACACGACGGTTTTGAGTTCTTCCTTCGGGAGTGTCGTTTGTGGCAATTGGATCAGCAATTCCCAATCCAGTTGTTTTGAAACGACTAATAACCAATCCTTTTGAGATTAAATAATTTTTAACAGATTCGGCTCTTTTTTGAGAAAGAGTAAGATTGAATTCCGGACTTCCTGTAATATCAGTATAACCAAAAATTTCGATATTGGTATCGGCATACTCCTTAAAAACTGTAACTAATTTGTCTAAATTGGCTTTTGCATTTGAAGTCAAAGTAGCCTTACCAGTGTCAAA
This sequence comes from Flavobacterium sp., assembly GCA_003449615.1. Lineage (GTDB taxonomy): Bacteria > Bacteroidota > Bacteroidia > Flavobacteriales > Flavobacteriaceae > Flavobacterium. The sequence continues at coordinate 315 of DMHA01000155.1, read as the reverse complement.
ACGAACTGCATTTTCGTTTAAAACCAAACGAATTCCTTCTCCAACTCTTTCCACATCTGCTCCTGGCAATGCTTGGTCAATTTCTCTGGCTTGTTTGTCCATTTTATTGCCAATCAAAGCTCCTGTTCCACCTCCGATTGCTGCTCCAATAAGCGCTCCGCCTGCGGTCCCAATTTTTGAGTTATTTCCTATTATTGCTCCAATTAATGCTCCTGCTCCTGCACCAATTCCGGCTCCTCTTTGGGTGTTATTTGAATTTTTTACTGCGGTACAACCCGAAAAAAGGGTTGCCAAAAGAAACATACTGCTTATTCC
>DMHA01000117.1 GCA_003449615.1 Flavobacterium sp. | reverse complement strand
CATTCGTGAAGCCAGCAAGCCGTAATGGCATCTTTGGCGGAATATAATCCTTGCTGGTTCAAACTATAACCAGAAACTTCCTTGATGTCTCCCAAAAGGAAAGTGAATAAATCCAACCCGTGACTTGCCAAATCATCAAAATAACCACCTGGAGCTATTTTGGCATCCGTACGCCAATTGTATGCTCCCGACAAATCTTGTTCAGAAGCTGATTTTGTCAAGTTCCATCGAATGGATCTTACTTCACCAATTTTATTATTGTCAAGCCACGTTTTTATTTGTTCGAAACGAGGCAAAGTTCTTCTGTAATAAGCGGTAAACAAAGGAACATTCTTCGTTTTAAAAGCTTCGTAAATTTCGACACTTTCTTTGTAGCTTGGCGCCAATGGTTTTTCGATGCAGCAAATTTTTCCGGCCAAAGCTACTTTTAAACCATAAAAATGATGTGTATCTGGTGGAGTTGCAATATAAATGGCATCAATTTCGGGATCATTGATTAATTCATCTGCATCTGAATAAAATTTACTGATGTTGTGTCTTTTGGCATAATCTGCCGCTTTTTCAGCATCTCTTCGCATTACAGCTTCGATTTTGAAACCTGTAGTTTTTTGATAGGCTGGACCACTTTTTAGTTCAGTAACATTGCCACATCCCAAGATTCCCCAATGGATTGCTTTTGTGTTTTCGGTGTTGTTTGCCATTTCAATTTGTTTATGTGCGCTCATTAAAGTTAAATTCTTCTTACGGAATAAACACTTCTTTAACTTCAATTATTTTATTATTCTTTAAACGTAAAATATAAAGTGTATCGTGATAATTTTTTTTAAAGTTTTCGAATGTATTTGAGCCTTTTAGATTCTCACCAATTAATAAATTAAATTTAGGATTATAGGACAGTTCTATTTTTCTAATTGTCTTATTTTTATTCACAATATAATAATCATTAGGGACAGCATAAATTTTCTTTCCATCCACAATAAAAGCATCAGCATCCCCATTTTTTTTTGCTTCTTCTATTGCTTTATCGCCAATTAAATATTGAACATAATCTGCATCTAAATAGTTCTTTCCGTTTTCTGTATATACTTTTAAGATTAAAGAATATTGTTCTGTAGTTTGCTGACTTTCGTGTTTTATGTAAGTATTGATGAATATTATTAATAAGCCGAAATGAATAAATAATTTATTTAAAGCCATAAATTTTTCTTTTTGTAAATTCCAAATAAGTTAAATCCTATTAATATTTTTTTAAGTAAATATAGGATAAATGGTTGGGTCTTTCATTACTTCTCAAAAAAACTTCTCAATAACAATCTTCGTAAACATTCGCGCTCCCGCATCATTCAAATGTCCGCAGGAAGAAAAATATTGGTCTCCTTGCACCACGTTTTCCAGATTGTGAATGTCAAGAGCTTTTTTAAGGTTATAACTTTAAAATAAATTTGTTTTTTAAGGTTATAACCTTATATTTGTATTATAATTTTAAGGCTATACCCTTATGAAAAATACAAATCAACAACTTTTAATAGATCAAACCGAGCGAAAATTAGAGCCTTTTCGATTGCTCGAAACTGCTGTTACTCCTCCAAATGGATGGATTCACACCATAAGAAAATCATTGAAAATGTCTCTTCGGCAATTGGGAAACAAATTGTCAATGACCGCGCAAAGTGTCAAAGAAATGGAAGAACGAGAGGCAAACGGTTCCATTTCTATTAAATCACTTAGTGAAGCCGCAAGAGTATTAGATATGAAACTGGTTTACGGTTTTATTTCTAAGCACGAAAGTCTAGACAAAATGATCGAAAAAAGGGCAGGAGAAATCGCTAGAGAAATTGTCTTTCGCACTAATAATTCAATGATATTAGAAGACCAACAGAACTCAGAAAATCGGATTAATAAAGCCATTGAACAAAAAACAACCGAAATTAAAACGGAAATGCCAAAATATTTATGGGATTAAATTTAGTGTATATTGATGGGCAAACCCCGTTAGACGAAGAGGAAAAAGAAGGTTTGCGAATTAAAACCATTTCCACTCGTGAAGAATTGGATGAGTTTGAGCAATACAATATTGAAAAAGCCATTCAATGGATGTATTCCCGAAAATTGAAGAAAGAACAACTGCTGTCTGAAAAATTTATTAGAGAATTGCATAAAAAAATGTATGATGATGTATGGCTTTGGGCTGGAAAGTTTCGAACATCAGAAAAAAATATAGGAGTTAGGAGTTATAAAATTGCTACGGAACTCAAAATGCTAATGGATGATTGCTTGTTTTGGATAGAAAACAACACTTTTGAACCAGTAGAAATTGCGGTGCGTTGCAAACATAAATTGGTTAGTATTCACTGCTTCGCAAACGGGAACGGAAGACATTCCAGATTAATGGCCGACTTGATTATGGAAAAAGTTTTTGAGAAACCGGCTTTTAGTTGGGGTGGAAATAATTTGGTTAAACCAACAGATAAAAGAAATTTGTATATCAAAGCAGTTCAATTGGCCGACAAGAATGAGTTGCAACCACTAATTGAATTTGCTCAATCATAGCGTTTGCTTCTTCCCAAAAAATCGCTCCAAAACCACCTCCGTAAACATCCTCGCCCGCGCATCATTCAAATGTCCGCAGG
>DMHA01000434.1 GCA_003449615.1 Flavobacterium sp. | reverse complement strand
ATTAAGTAAGTAACTCGAAAAAATTATTTACTCAACGGTAACTGATTTGGCTAAATTACGTGGCTGATCTACATTACAGCCTCTCATTACTGCAATATGATAGGATAATAATTGCAACGGAATCGTGGTAATTAAGGGTGATAAAGCATCTGAGGTTTCAGGAACCTCGATGATATAATCGGCTAGGCTACGAACTTGGGTATCTCCTTTGGTCACTATAGCGATTATGATGCCGCTTCGTGATTTTATTTCTTGAATATTGCTCACTATTTTGTCATAATGCCCTTGTTTAGGGGCAATAACAATAATTGGCATGTGTTCATCAATCAATGCGATTGGGCCGTGTTTCATTTCGGCAGCAGGATAACCTTCGGCGTGAATATAGGATATTTCTTTTAGTTTCAATGCGCCTTCGAGTGCAACTGGAAAATTATAACCTCTTCCTAAATACAAACAATTTTGAGAGTTTTTGAAAACAGCTGCAATTTCTTTCGCTTTGGCATTGGTTTCCAAAGCTTCTTTTACTTTTTCGGGAATAATTTCTAATTCTTGCAAGTATCTATGGAAATCGGTTTTTGATAATGTTCCTTTGGCTTTTGCCAATCTCAAGGCCATCATTATCAATACAGTAATTTGTGTTGTAAATGCTTTGGTAGATGCAACCCCAATTTCTGGTCCAGCATGAGTATGCGAACCTGCATGGGTTTCTCTAGAAATGGAGGAACCCACCACGTTACAAACCCCATATACAAAAGCCCCTTTTTCTTTGGCCAATTTTATTGCTGCCATCGTATCGGCGGTTTCACCTGATTGCGAAATGGCTATAACAACATCTTTTCTGTTGATAATTGGATTTCTGTATCTAAACTCTGAAGCATATTCTACCTCGACAGGAATTCTTGTAAATTCCTCTAGTATATATTCTGCTACAAGACCTGCATGCCAAGAAGTACCACAGGCCACAATGATTATTCTTTCGGCGTTGAGAAATTTTTCTAAATTATCCTCGACACCCGACATTTGAATAATGCCTTCGTTGGCGTGAAGTCTGCCCCGATAAGTATCTGTAATTACGCTAGGTTGTTCGTAAATTTCTTTCAACATAAAGTGGTCGTAGCCGCCTTTTTCTATTTGCTCCAAATTCATTTGAAGCTCTTGAATATAAGGATCAACTAAAGAATCATCTTTAATTTTTCGAACTTTAATGGGTTTGTGCAACCTGATGTTGGCCATTTCGCCATCTTCTAAATACACCGCATTTGAAGTATATTCGATAAATGGTGAGGCATCTGAGGCTACAAAATATTCTCCTTCTCCAATTCCTATTGCCAATGGACTTCCGAGTCGGGCAACCACAATTTCATCTGGATTTTTTTTGTCGAAAACGGCTATTGCATAAGCTCCAAAAACTTGGTTTAAGGCAATTTGAACTGCTTTCCCTAATTTTATATTCTCTTTTTTTTGAACTTCTTCGATTAGATTTACCAGAACTTCGGTATCGGTATCTGAATGAAAAACATAACCTCTTTTTATTAATTCAACTTTCAGGGGGGCATAATTTTCAATGATTCCGTTGTGAATAATCACTAAATCTCCTGAATTGGAAACGTGTGGATGCGAGTTTACATCATTTGGAACTCCGTGAGTCGCCCAACGAGTATGACCAATTCCAATAGTTCCATTAGTTGAAATCTCATTTAAAGTTTTTGCTTCTAGGTCTATAACTTTACCTTTTGTTTTACAAAGTTTTATTTTTTCTCCGTCATATAGCATTACGCCGGCACTATCATAACCTCGGTATTCTAATCTTTTTAATCCTTTTATTACAATGGGATAAGCTTCTCTGTAGCCGATATATCCAACAATTCCACACATAATTTTGGTTTATTTAGGTTTGGTATAATGAATTTCTAGTTGTAGTCTTTTGTCATAATTTGCATCTGTACTAGGAAGGTTGTTTCCGTAAAGAATTGTCCCTAGCGGATTCATGACACTTGCTTTTGGGGCTTTTGTAATGTTAGCTGAAGTTGTTTGTAGTTCAAACATATCGGGAGAATTTATGTCTTCGGTTACAACAACCCCTAATTTTACATTTGTTGCTTCAACATTTTGTACTAAATCTCTAATGTGATTCGTAATATTAATTTTATAGGAAACTCCTCTTTTTTCTGTTGTGGCATCTCTTTCTATAAAACCACCATATCCAAATTTCGAGGTTTTTTTAGTGGTGGTTGAAAGGCTTAAATAATAATCTGCAATAGTAACATTGTTGGTATAATCATACAAGTATATTCGGTCTGGTTCACTAGCAGGTTTGTTGGTTGTAAGATCAAGTTTACCCATTTTTTCAGTATCAATATTAAAAACCAAATTAGCTTGATTAATTAACCATCCTTCTTTTCTCATTTTATCCAATTCGTCTGAAACTCCGTTTGGGCTTCCTGTTGTTCCATCTGCACCATACAAATCAGAACCAAAAAGCTGAATTACAGCCAATGAACCTTCACCTCCTTTTAGATACAATTTTGGGTCGCCAAAATTTCTATCTGGATTTTTTGTGGAAGTGTCATAATCAGTATTTGGATTGGTTTCTTCAAGTAAACTCGCCGCGTTACCAGACATATTAAGGACTAATGTTTTTTGAACTCTTTCAATTACCGTTTCATCTATTGTTGTGGTAGCAGGGTCATCCTCTTTTGTTTTTTTATCTTCTTTATAATAGATTGTAATTTTCCCTTTTGCAAAATTAATCATGGCCAAACTTCCTTTATCTGTGCCTGATTGTTCTACTTTGAAATACAACCCCTTGAAATAACCCATAAAATCAATATTTGTAGCCAAACTTGAAGCGGGTGCATTAAATATTTTGGATACGAAAAAATTAGCGTTTAATTTCAAACGCATTTCAGGAGCAATATAAGCGTTAGTTTTCTTTGCTGCTGCATCCGTTGTAGTTTCAATATGTTGCGAAGGATCAAAGAAAAATTCATCGTTTTGTGACTTATTTACATCATCATTCAAACGATTTCCTTGGTAAAGAATTTTATGTGTTTCAAATTCAGTATTTTGATTGGTATAAAACTTTTGAGCCGTTCCAATTTGATTTCCCATATAACGACCTGATTCATAAACGCTCAATTTTATTTTTGCTTTTGGTTCGCCATAAATTGAATCTAAAACATAAGTGTTACCGCCAGTAGTGATGGGAGTGGTTTTTGAAGCATCAATAAAATATGGAACACTTAAATGTACACTATCAATAGCTGGTGCGGCAGTTATAGTTGTAAATGTTGGAGCCACAGTTGCTAAGGTTAATTGAGTAACAAAACTGGCAGTTGTTTTTCCAAAAGCAGGATTGTCACAAATTCCCAAAGCGTTTACAGGAAGATTGTTTGATTGTAAAGGGGTAATTTTTTCGTTATAAGCCAACACATTTGATGAATATTTAACTAAGTCGAAATTATTTTCACCAATTAAGTTGTCTCCAACGCTGCTATAATCTTTGTCACACGAAAAGAACACAAAGGTAACAGCAATAAGAAATAGGGATTTGAAAAATGGATTATTGTGCATATTTAATAGAAAATGGTTAATTTATAGAACTAAATTTTTATAAAAACTAGAATAAATTTCAGCGAATTTATCTTTCGGGGCGAAAGGTAAAAAAGGTTTGCCCGAAGATTCTATAAATTTTGTTAAACTTGACGAGAGGTTTTCTGAGGCAATTATCACAGCATCGGAATGTTGTATAGTTGCTTTCATAATGTTTTCATAATCTGGAATTTCCAAATCCTTAATCGATTCATTCGGAATGCCATCAAACTTGATTTTGTTGATCATTTCAGGGTTTAAATTCTCTTCATAAGACTGACTGTAAACCGATGGTATAATTTTA
>DMHA01000432.1 GCA_003449615.1 Flavobacterium sp. | reverse complement strand
GCATTGGCGTGAAACCTCTCTTTTGCCAAATACCCTACTGCCCTGTAATCCTTCCTATGCTGGTGTGTTATTATACAGAGGAACTTTCACAATAAGTCTAATGTAAAACAATGATTATGGATAATACTTGTCTAATTTCATGGAACGTAAACGGCATACGAGCTTTGTATAAAAAAAACTTTTTAACATGGTTGAACAACACAAAGCCTGATATTTTGTGTTTACAAGAAACTAAGGCAAAAACTTCTCAGCTAAACAATGATTTAGTAATCCCAGATGGGTATTATACATATTGGAACAGTGCTAATCAGTTAGGCTATAGTGGAACAGCACTTTTTTCTCGTGAAAAGCCACTTTTCGTAGAGTATGGTCTTGGCATAAAAGAATTTGATCATGAAGGGCGAGTAATTATAGCCCAATACCCTGAATTTATTTTAATTAATTGCTATTTTCCGTTTGCAGGTCGCGATCATAGTCGGCTAGAATATAAATTAGCATTTTATGATGCTTTTTTTGCAAAATGTGAAAACTTAAAAAATCAGCATCCTATGGTTATTTTTTGTGGTGATCTTAATACTGCACACAAAGAAATAGATTTAGCTCGTCCTACAGAAAATAGAAAAAAAACGGGTTTTCTTTCTGAAGAAAGAGCTTGGATCGATAAGGTGATTGATTCCGGTTATATTGATATATTTCGATATTTTTCTCCTGATTTAATAAATCAATATACTTGGTGGTCTCCAAGAAGCAATGCACGAGAACGTAATGTTGGTTGGAGAATAGATTACTTTTTTGTATCACAAGAATTGATACAAAAAGTTGTTAGAGCTTTTCTTCTGCCTAATGTCTATGGCAGCGATCACTGCCCTGTTGGAATTAATCTAAGTCTTAGTATCAATGAGAACACTAACAAATTTATAAATCAAAAATGAGGACATAAGTAATGAATATTTTAGTAATTAATTCACCACTTTTTAGAGAGAAAAAATTAGATTATAGTGCCAATTATCTTCCTCCTCTTGGTTTGGGTTATATTGCGACAAGCATTAAGTTAGCTGGTTTTTCAGTGGAACTAATTGATGCTGTATTGAAAAATTTATCCGTTCAAGAAATCATCAATCTAATAAATAGTAAGCTACCTCAATTTGTAGTGATGAATATATTCTCAACGAATCAGTTTTTAGTTAAAGATATTATTCAGTTTTCAGATTCTTCTATTCATTTTATTCTAGGTGGTGGTACAAGATATCTTTGTGAAGAAATACTTAAGTGGGAAATCGAAAATTATATTACAATTATTATCGGAGAAGGTGACTTTGTTGTTTCTGCAATTATTAGCGGAGAAATAACACATAATTTTTTACAAAAAAACTCTAAAAAAGTTATAGAAATTACTCCTCAATCTCAGTATTTTCCCCATGATATTTCAGAAATTCCAATCGATCATACATTTTTTGAAAATGAACCTTTAAAACATCATTTGGGATTTAATGAAGCATACATCAGTACAAGTAGAGGATGTATTTATAACTGTGGTTTTTGTGGATCTGCAAGATCGTTAAATTTAGAGCAGCCACGTAGAGAAAGAAGTATTATATCGATAATTAAAGAAATTTCACAATTGTGTGATTTATACCCTGAACTAGAAGTGTTCAGAGTTTTAGATGATTTATTCTTAGTGAACAAACAAAGTGTTGAGAGAGCATATGCTATATTTCAACAATTCTCTTTAGAGTGGAGGGCAATGGCACATATCAAATCAATTAGCAGTTTGGATGAAGAAGAAATAAAAAAGCTCAAACATTCAGGTTGTAAAGAACTTTTTTTCGGAATTGAATCAGGTTCTTATAAAATCCAAAAGTTAATTCATAAAATAAATGAACCAGACGTTATAAAAAATAGTTTTGAAAATTTATTTAGATATGGTATTAGTGTAAAAGCATTTTTTATATTCGGCTTTCCAAATGAAACGGAAGATGATATGTTGTGTACTTATAATTTAGCTACTGATATCAAAAATATTTCTGATGATTTTCCTGATGTTGTTTTTCGGACAAGTGTATTTCAATTCAGACCATATCATGGCACAGAACTTTTTGAGCAATTAAAAATAAACTATGAGAACATCTCTATGATTAAAGAAAATAAAAAGTTATCTCATAAGATTGGACGAGAGCAATTTAATTTTGTCAGTCACAATTTCTCCAATGTTTCTGATGACTTTCTTGAAACTATCATTTCTAAAACTGTTCAACTCTCTTGCTAAATAACCTAATATGAATGTACTTTGGGTCGGTTTATCTTCAAAAGCAGATAAAAATAATCAATTAGTCACGCCTTTAGATTCTAAAACTACTTCTGGAAAACTGATTTCAAAGATTGAAAATGACTTAGTGAAAGTAGAATTTACAAAAACAAATTTGGTTCTTTTTGCTCCTTTAGATAAAAATAAAAAATTAAGATATCCTACAAATGATGAATGTGAAATATTTTTCCCTCAACTTCAAAAAACCATCTCTGAAGTACAACCAAAGCTCATATGTTTATTAGGACAGAAAGTAACTAATTTTGTTATGAAAAAAATGGTTTTAAAAAATTGTACTTACAACTTAAGTAAGTATAAAACTTATCCTTACAAAGAATTATTCATTCTACCAATTTACCATCCTTCTTATATCATGGTTTACAGAAAGGAATACAAAGACGATTATGTTGATGCCATAAAAAAAGTCATTAATGAAATGATGGAAAATGAAATATAATTAGAATTATTTATGTCATAAAATTCTACTCTATAAATCAAATGTTTTTTACAGTTGAGGGATGTAACGGAGCGGGAAAATCTTTTTTTATTGACTATTTAGTGGATTTTCTTGAGAAAAAAGAATTAAGCGTATTTAGGACTAAAGAGCCTTCCTCTAAGTTTAATAATCTTGATGAAAACATTGTCGGTATTGAATTATTTTTTAAATTAATTAAAGATAGAGATTATCATATACACAATGAGATTCTTCCAGCATTACAAGAAAAAAGAATAGTTGTGTGTGATAGATATATTGAGTCAACGTTAGTTTATCAAAGACTTGATGGTTTATCATTACAAAAAATATGGTCTTACAACAAAAACTTTCCAATTCCTGATCTCTGTTTTTTCATAGATACTCCTGATAAGTTAATTAAAGAAAGACTCCTAAAAAGAAATTATTTAACTAGGTTTGAAGATGATTTCTATAGAAATGCAGAAAAAAGATATTATGAAGAAGCAATATCTTTTTTGCAAAAACGAGGTTTTAAATATTTTCGTGTTTTAAATTTTTCTTTAGACAATACGAAGGAAATAGAAGAATTGATCATATCATATTTGACTATAGGAAAAGACTACCGTATCTAAAATGAACATTAATATTGTACTTACTTTTCCCTCCCGCTGCATTAATTCATTGAAAAGATGACCGCGACTCCTATTCCGCGTACCTTAGCACTAACCTTGCATGGGGATTTGGATGTCAGCCAGATTGACGAGTTACCGCCAGGGCGACAGAAGATTCACACCAAAGCGATTAATAAAGGCGCTCCAGCTTACGATTTCATCCACCATCAGGTATTTCAAGGCCGTCAGGCGTACATCATCCTTCCCCTGGTGGAAGAATCGGAAAAGCTAGATTTGAGAGCAGCGGTAGCAGAATACGAGCGATTATCAACGAAAATCTTCCCCGAATTTACAGTAGGATTGCTGCACGGTCGGATGACATCAGCCGAGAAAGATGAAGCGCTCAAATCCTTCCGCGACAACAAAACTCAAATCTTGGTTTCCACTACTGTTGTGGAAGTGGGCGTGGATGTTCCAAATGCTACAGTCATTTTAATCGACCATGCCGATCGCTTTGGTTTAGCTCAACTGCACCAGTTAAGAGGTCGCGTCGGTCGGGGTTTGCACCCTTCCTATTGCCTGCTGCTAGATACCAGTAAAACAGCAGAAGCCAAGGCACGTCTTGAGGTGTTGGAAAAATCCACCGATGGGTTCTTTATCTCGGAGATGGATTTGCGGTTGCGGGGGCCGGGAGTTGTGATGGGTTATCGTCAGTCGGGAATTTCGGAATTTGCTTTGGCGAATATACTGGATGATGAGGATTTGCTGAATTTAGCTCGTGAGATGGCAGTAGGAATTGTTAAGAGTGACCCGAATTTAGAAGCGTATCCGTTGATGGTTGCAGAACTCAAAAGACTGGGGCTGACGAGTTGGAATTGTGCTCTCAATTAATGAATGGGAGAAAGTGAAAAACATTAACCCATATAATCAAAAACTAATGGATAAAAAGGGTGTTGTATTGGGGTTAACACAGACTCATTCGCGATCGCAACAGGGTAATAGAGTTTACGACTCAAAACCATATAGCTTAAGCAAAGCTAATACTTAATACA
>DMHA01000022.1:6184-8020 GCA_003449615.1 Flavobacterium sp. | reverse complement strand
AAATAAATTGCATTCTTAACTCCTAACTTCTAACTTCTAACTTCTAACTTTTAAAAGATGTTTAAAAAAATATTAATTGCAAATAGAGGGGAAATTGCGCTTCGCATTATTAGAACCTGCAAGGAAATGGGTATCAAAACCGTAGCCGTTTACTCTACCGCTGATACAGATAGTTTGCATGTAAAGTTTGCTGACGAAGCCGTTTGTATTGGTCCGCCTCCTAGCAGCTTGTCTTATCTTAAAATGTCGAATATTATTGCTGCTGCCGAAATTACAAATGCAGATGCAATACATCCTGGTTATGGATTTCTATCCGAAAATTCAAAATTTTCTAAAATATGTCAAGAGCATAACGTTAAATTTATAGGTGCATCACCTGAAATGATTGACAGAATGGGCGATAAAGCTTCCGCCAAAGCCACGATGAAAGCCGCTGGCGTTCCCTGTGTTCCGGGTTCTGAGGGATTATTAGAGTCGTTTGAACAAGCACAATCGCTTGCAAAAAAAATGGGTTATCCTGTAATGTTAAAAGCAACTGCTGGTGGTGGTGGAAAAGGAATGCGTGCCGTTTGGGCAGAAGATGAATTATTAAAAGCTTGGGAAAGTGCTCGGCAAGAATCAGCAGCAGCTTTTGGAAATGATGGAATGTATCTCGAAAAATTGATTGAAGAACCAAGGCATATTGAGATTCAAATTGTGGGTGATTCCTTCGGAAAAGCCTGTCATCTTTCAGAAAGAGATTGCTCGGTGCAAAGGCGTCATCAAAAATTGACCGAAGAAACTCCTTCACCATTTATGACTGATGAATTGCGCAAAAAAATGGGTGCAGCAGCAGTAAAAGCAGCTGAATATATCAAATATGAAGGGGCTGGAACTGTAGAATTTTTGGTCGATAAACACCGTAATTTCTACTTTATGGAAATGAATACTCGTATCCAAGTAGAACACCCCATTACCGAACAAGTTATTGATTATGATTTGATTCGGGAACAAATTTTGGTTGCTGCAGGTGTGCCTATTTCGGGCAAAAACTATTTGCCACAACTTCATGCTATCGAATGTCGAATCAATGCTGAAGATCCTTATAATGATTTCAGACCATCACCCGGAAAAATCACTACGCTTCACATGCCTGGAGGTCACGGAGTTCGACTAGACACACACGTTTATTCTGGCTATACCATTCCGCCAAATTATGACTCCATGATTGCCAAATTGATCACAACGGCTCAAACCCGTGAAGAAGCCATTAGCAAAATGAGAAGGGCTTTAGACGAATTTGTTATCGAAGGAATAAAAACAACTATTCCTTTCCACCGACAGTTGATGGATGATCCAAGATATATTTCTGGAGATTATACCACCGCTTTTATGGATACTTTTTTGATGAATGATCCGGAATAAAAATTAGATTTGTATTTATAAAAAAACCATTTTCACGTGAAAATGGTTTTTTTTATGTCTAAAATTGGGGGAAAATCACAAAGTTTCTTTCAACCATTTGTAAAATTCTTTGTGCCAAACTAGTGCGTTTTGCGGTTTTAAAACCCAGTGATTTTCTTCTGGGAAATAAAGGAATCTACTTCTAATTCCCAGCATTTGCGCTGCCTGAAAAGCTTCTTGTCCTTGCCCAATAGGAACTCTAAAATCATTTCCGCCTTGGATAATTAATATAGGTGTATTCCATTTATCGACAAAATTAATTGGATTAAATTGGGTATAAGCCTTTTGAGCAATAGCATTGTCTTTTTCCCAATAGGCTCCGCCAAAATCCCAAAAATTAAAGAAAACTTCTTCGGTAGTGCCAAACATACTTTGGGTATTGAAAACGCCATC
>DMHA01000022.1:0-6049 GCA_003449615.1 Flavobacterium sp. | reverse complement strand
TTTATCAACATATTTTTCTTTGGACACATCATCAATCGCCGATAGGTAATCGTCCATAACTTGTCCGCCCCAATCTTTGCTAATTTGTTCGTTCCATTCCACACCATGACCATGCATTCCACGACGATTGGGAGCGACAATTATATAACCTTGAGCTGCCATTAATTGAAAATTCCAACGGAAAGAATAGAATTGTGTCAAAGGAGATTGCGGTCCACCTTGACAATAAAGTAAGGTTGGATATTTTTTTGACGCATCAAAATTGGGTGGAAGTATGACCCAAACCAACATTTTTTTGCCGTCGGTGGTGGTAACATATCGTTTTTCGGTTTTGCTTAACGCCAATGAATTATAGGTTGCAGTATTGACATTCGACAATTGAAGCCAAGTTTTTTTCTTTAGATGATACGAATAAATTTCGGCGGCGTGATTCATATCAGTTCTGGTTACTATGATATTATCTCCAGATAAACTTACCAAAGAAGCCACATCAAAATCGCCATCGGTCAATTGAGTAACTACAGGCAATTTCTTAGTTAAACCCGGAAAATCAACTTCAAACAACTGAATGGTTCCGTTAATTGGGGCTTGAAAATATACTTTTTTTCCATCGGCACTCCAAAGAAAACTTTCGACAGTTCCGTCCCAATGCGCTGTTAAATTGATATTCATTCCTTTGAAACTGACAATAATATCGTTTTTGTCGGCTTCATAACCATCGCGTTTCATTTGCAACCAAGTCAAATTTCCTGTTGGCGAAAAAGTGGGATTTGTGTCATAACCCAAATTGCCTTCGGTTCTGTTGATGGTTTTCCCGGTTTCTAAATTGTATTCGTAAATATCGGTATTGGTGCTAATGGCATAAGCTGTGCCTGATTTTTTCTTGCATATATACAAAATACTTTTACTGTCGGGCGACCAAATGTAATCTTCGTCTCCGCCAAAAGGTTTTTGTGGACTATCGAAATTTTCGCCTTTCAAAATATCAATTCCAATAGCACCTTCTTTGTTTTCTTTATAAAAAACGTGATTGAATTTGCCTTCGTTCCATTTGTCCCAATGGCGGTAATCCAGTCCGTTATAGATTTGAGCATTCGATTTTTCGAGTTCAGGATAAAAATCTTTTCCGTGAACTTTGTCGATTTTTACTTCTTCATCATACAGTAAATATTTTCCGTCAGGAGAAATGTTCTTGTTATTTAATATTTCTTTAGTCGAGGCAACTTCGGTTGGATTTCCTCCGTTTATGGGTAAAGTATAAAGCTTAGAATTCGATTTATTTTCTTCGGCAGAAGGAATAGCAACTTTGTAAACAATGTTTTTTCCATCTTTCGACAGCCCCAAAGTGGTTACCCTGCCAAGTTTTAAAAGTAATTCTGGGGACATTATGTTTTGCGCCATCGCATTTAAGTTCATCATTATCAGGGTTATAAATACTATTTTTTTCATTGTAAATTTTGTTTAAAATCGGTTCTAAAAATACAAATTCTATTCAGAATAGTTAGATGATATTTCAATCAAATTTTATCAAACAGCAACATTTTTTTTTACTTTTATAAAAATTTCAGAAATACTATAATGGCGACTAGAATAACATCCAAAAAACCGAAATCTTCCTCCAAAAAGAACACAGGAACTTTTATGAGCAAAGTGGGTCGGTTTTTATTTAAGGCAATGCTCTGGTTTTTTGGGCTCTCTATTTTTTTTGTAGTTCTCTTTAAATTTGTTCCAGTTCCATTCACTCCGTTGATGGCTATTCGTGCTGTAGAAAACAAATTGGCAGGCAAAGAAAATTATTTTAGACACGACTGGGAGCCCATCGAGAATATTTCAAACAATTTGCAAAAAGCAGTAATTGCTAGTGAAGACGGGACTTTTCTTGTTCACAATGGTTTCGATTTTACGGCTATGCAAAAAGCCTACAAGAACAACGAACGAGGACGAAGAATAAAAGGAGGAAGCACCATTTCGCAACAAACCGCCAAAAATGTTTTTCTATGGCACGGAAGAAGTTATCTCCGCAAAGGATTGGAAGCTTATTTCACGGTTTTAATTGAATTAATTTGGGGCAAAGAACGCATTATGGAAGTCTATCTCAATAGCATCGAAATGGGGAATGGTGTTTATGGAGCGCAAGCCGCAACCCAACATTGGTACGGAAAAAATTGTAGCAGTCTTACCAAAATGCAAGCCGCCGGAATTGCCGCCATTTTGCCCAATCCCAGGAAATATTCCGCTACCAGATCTTCGTCTTATATTAATAAAAGAAAAGCTAGAATTGTTAGGATAATGGGGTATATTGGCAAGATTGAGTATTAGAAAAATTTATACCTTAGGTATTGTTAATTTAATAGTAATCGATTGATATAGTTAAACTTTGACAAAGTTCAAAACTTTGACAAAGTTGATATTGAGATTTTTATGTCATTTCTGCTTTGGCAAAATTGACAAAAAACGCTACCATATTATCAGAACCATACCTCTTTATTTTATCTCATAAATATTATCAGATTGCTTCACATCGGCCATCAAACCACTTGGGTCGATAGTAATTTTTTTAATATCGGTTTTGGGTTTGGATATGTTTAATTCATAAGTTGGAAACGCCCAAGCCCAATCGTTCAGAACGGTTCTTTTTATTGCTTTATTAGGATTTTCTTTCTCGAAATTCATCATTCGCAACGGAATATAAAAACTTTCTTTTGTGCCATCGGTATATTCTACTAAAAGGTCTATTGGCATTGGCATTCGACCAATTCTTTCTAACGTAATTAGGGTTTTATTTTCATTCTCTGTAATCGATTTTATGCCATAATCGATGTTGTTTGTGGTTTGTGTCCAATCGGTTAAATACCAGTCTAAATTGGCTCCTGAAACTCGCTCGGCAGTTCGCTTGATGTCGTTGGGTGTTGGATGTTTGAATTTGAAATCCTGAAAATATTTTTTCAAAGTTTTAGCCACATTATCTTTCCCAATTACATATTCCAATTGAGCCAAGAAAATTTCGCCTTTGCTGTAAGAGGAAATAGAATAAGGTCGGTTCTCCTCATATCGGTCGGCATGTGTGGTTTGAGACTGTTCTTTGCCAGATGCTACTAATTGATAATAGTTTTTATAAGCAGATTCAAATGGATTTTCATTTTTGGTCTCGGCGATTTCGTTCATTGCTAAATCTTCGATATAAGAGGTAAAACCCTCGTCCATCCAAGGGTGTTTGCTTTCATTTGTAGCCAAAACATGTTGAAACCAGGAATGACCCAACTCATGAGTTGCAGTACCCAAAAGACCTTCAAACCTTCCGTTTCCTAAAATCAAAGTGCACATGGCATATTCCATTCCGCCATCTCCTCCTTGAATAAATGAATATTGTTTGTAAGGATAATCGCCAACGGTTTTGTTGAAAAAATCCATAACGTTTACCAAAATGGGTTGAATCGCTTTCCAATTTGCAATAGTATTTGGATTGTTTTTATACAGAAAATGCAAATCGACATTGTTTGGTCTTTTGACCACATCGTGAAGGAAATCTTTATCGGCTGCCCAAGCAAAATCGTGAACCATTGGTGCATAAAAATGCCAAGTCAAGGTTTTGACATTCTTTGGTTGAACCACATTATTTCCTGCATCTTGATAACCATGACCAATTTCGTTTTTGTTTTGCAAATAGCCTGTACCGCCCAAAACATAGTCTTTGTCGATGGTGATTTTTACATCAAAATTTCCCCAAACTCCGTGAAATTCTCTAGCAATATAAGGATTTGCGTGCCAACCTTCAAAATCGAATTCGGCTATTTTTGGATACCATTGCGCCATTGACAATGCTACGCCTTCGGAATTATTTCTGCCAGAACGACGAATTTGCACTGGAACTTGACCCTCAAAATCTAAGGTAAATGTAGTTTTGGTATGAGGCAAAATGGGTTTTGCCAAACTCACTTCGAGAATGGTTCCCACAGTTTTTGCCTTGGCAATGGCACCATCTTGTTTGAAATTGTAAACATTCAAATAACCAATTTCGTCAGGTTTCAAGGTTTTGATGCGGCTTTCTTTCATCCTATTGACCATTCTTGAATCGGGATCTTTAATGTTTTGAAGGCGAACATCCATCTCGCTTCCGGGTTGAAACGCATTGTTGTACAAATGATAATAAACACGCCTCAACGTATCCGAAGAATTATTAGTGTAAACCAATTGCTGATTGCCTTTGTATTGGTAATTATTCACATTCATAACCACATCCATTTTGTAATCGGCTTCTTGCTGCCAATAGTTGGAATTTTGAGCCATCAGCGTTCCGAAATTCAAGGAAATGAAAGAAAATAATAAGAAATTTTTCATTGGTTTGTGTTTTAAAATTTTATTGTGCTTTATTTTTGTTGGTTCTACCCTTAACTGTGTGGGTATTTTTTTTTGCCACAAATTACACAAATTATCACGAATTAAATTATACCGAAATTTAATTTGCTTTGCCAGTTCACTTCGTTCGAGTCACTAATTTCATTATAATTCGTGTAATTATTGAGTTAAACGAATTTGTGTAAATTTGTGTAATTTGTGGCTAACTTTTTTTAAAGTTACAAAACCCACACAATTCGGGATAGACCCTTTTTGTTTATGTTTATTTCAGGTGTTGATTTTTTACAATTTCAGCCATTCTCAATATATAGGCTTCAATAGACTCGCCTTCTATAATTGGAATGTGTTCCAAAACGCTGCCAAAACTATTGATTAAATTTGAATAGCGGTCAAAGATTTCTTCAAGTAATTTTTCGTCTCGGGTTTCCCAATACTGTCCTTCATCTGTGAATTCAAATTCTTCAAAGTAATTTTTATTCAAATAATCGAATATTGGAATCAACAATTTATGAATTCCCGGACCGCAATATTGGGTTTTCACAGAAAGATAGTACAGGTAGAGATCATCTTCCAATTTCTCTAAGTTTTTGTTTAATTCTAGATTATAAGCAGCACATAACCTTCCGTTGGAGAGGAAAGTCAAATCTACTGTTTCGCATTTTGGAGGATTGAAAAAAATGCCATAAACCTTGTCTTTATTAGGTTCAATAGTGAAAGTATTGTTTGGAAAAGTATCCTCAAAAACTGCAAATTCCCATTTATTTGCTTTGCAAATATCAGTCACTTCCTCAATCATTTTCTTCAAAGATTGAGGCTCTCGTAGCTTGCCTTTGTAGTGAAAACTTAAACCCATATCAATAATTAATTGCTCCTAAATTTATAATCAACCAAAGTATAAAAAATTTAGAAACTATTGTGATTTCTGAATTTTAATTTTGTTATTCTGCAATATTGAAAATTTTCAATTGCCTCCAGCTTTAGCTGGGGGAATATAAAATCAATGTAAAATTGGCTTTAGCCAAAAAGTATCCTGTTTTGGCTAAAGCCAAAAAAACCATACAAATTTTATTCCTCCAGCTAAAGCTGGAGGCAATTAATGCTTTGAAGATAAATCGGAATACAATTTTTTAATCACTAAAATTTGGCAGATTGAATCATTGTCACTTTCTAACTTCTTCACTATATTTGCAGTCTATAAATTTGTTAAAAAATTAGTATAAATAAACATAATTTTCCGACGGAAAATTTTAATTGGAAAGAAATAAAAAAAAATGAAATTAGATAAAAAAGAAATCCTTAAAGCTTTAGAAACTATTACAGTAGCCGGCGAAGGAAAAAATATGGTCGAAAGTGGTGCGGTTCAAAATGTTCTCACTTTTGGAAACGAAGTAGTGGTAGAGTTGGTAATTGCAAGTCCAGCCATGCACATAAAAAAACGTGCAGAAGATGATATTAGAAAATTAATTCACGAAAAATTTTCACCCGAGGCTGTGGTTAAAGTAAATATCAAGGTCGAAACACCAGCACAAAACCCTAATCAAATTAAAGGAAAATCCATCCCCGGAATCAAAAATATAATTGCCGTTGCTTCTGGAAAAGGAGGGGTAGGAAAATCTACCGTGACTGCAAATTTGGCTGTTTCGCTCGCTAAAATGGGTTTTTCTGTGGGCGTTTTGGATTCGGATATTTATGG
>DMHA01000278.1 GCA_003449615.1 Flavobacterium sp. | reverse complement strand
CCACAAAACTTCTCAAGAAATTGGGGAGTTTTTTTTTATATAATTATGAAATATATAGTTTATATACTTTTTAGCGAAACTAAAGACCGATTTTATATTGGTTACACTTCCAATCTGGAAGAAAGAATTATTAGGCATAATCAAAAAAGTAAAGGATTTACTGGTGCTTCAAACGATTGGAATTTAGTTTATTACGAACTATTTGAAAATCAATCGGAAGCTATTAAACGTGAAAAACAAATTAAATCTTGGAAAAGCAGAATTAAAATTCAGGAATTAATAGTTTTATTTAATTCAAATAGCGATTAGCTCAGCTGGTTCAGAGCATCCCGATGAAATCGGGAGGGTCGGGGGTTCGAACCCCTTCCCGATTGCATCGGGACAAGCAATCGCCCACAAAACTTCTCAAGAAATTGAGAAGTTTTTTTTTATATAAAAACAAATAATTAAATTGCACCCAAAGGGTTAATATATATTTTCTTTTACAAAAATTTCTAAAGGTATATAGTGTATCTCATTTATGGATTCCTTTAAAACAACTTTTTTGTACAAATATCCAATTCCCATGTAGCCTTGTTCTTCCGGTTTTTGATGAATCAAAAAGTCAATAACTCCATCGTTTAAATACTCCAAATTCTGTTTTAATAATTCATACCCAATAATTCTAATGTTTCTTAGTTTATTTTCTTTAATAAATTTAGCCACAATATAAACTCTTGAATTGGGTATAAAAACACAATCAATATTATCAAACATCTTTGTTGTTAATTGGTTTTCAATATCATATTTTATGGTAATTTCAGAAAAATTAAATTTTGGGATGTCTTGCTTTTCCTTGAAAAAGGCATAAAAACCCTTGATACGTTGCAAAAAAACATTCGTTCTAGAAGTACTTTCCACGTTTTGGTTTATTTTTAATATGAGAACATTGCTGTCGTTTTTGATGCCATAACTGATTAATTTTCCGCCCAGGAATCCACTTTGATAAGAATCCTGACCAATATAAGCAACATCATTAATTTCTGGAAGATTAGAATCAATCATTACAATTGTATTATCCTTTTTCTTATATTCAGTTAAAAATGAAACAGATTCCTCATAAAAAATAGGGGCAAATAGCAATCCATCATGGTCAAGTTTCAATACTTTGGCAGCTGTTTTATTAAATGACGCGATGTTATAATCAAAAAAGAAGTAATCAATAGTAACTCCAAAATTAGCCAATTCTTCAGCTGCTTTTTTTATTCCAATTATTGGAGCCTGCCAATATTCTATATTTTCGTTTTTTGGAAGAAAAACGGCAAATTTAAACTTTTTGTTGAACGCTAGGTTGCTGGCAAAAATATTTTTTTTGTATCCATACTCTTTAATTATGGCATTCACTTTTGCTATATTTTCCTCGGTAACTTGACCACGATTATGAATAATTCTATCGACAGTTCCAACTGATACGTTAGCAATTTCGGCTATTTTTTTTATTGTAATGATGATTTGAGCTTTTAAATATTTAATAATGTAAAATTATACTTTTTTTTGTCTTTTATAATTATTTTAAATTTTCATTTAATTTTCTGTTTGACTTCATTTTTTTTATATATTTGTATCGTTCGTGTACGCACACGAAAATTACATCTGATATGTTAAAAAGAATTGTAACTTTTGGAGAAATATTACTTAGGCTGTCGCCGCCAAGTCATTTACGATTAACTCAGGCTACTTCGTTTGACTTATATTACGGTTGTGCCGAAGCCAATGTTGCTGCTTCATTAGCAAAATTTGCACTGCCTGTTAAATTTATTACTGCCGTACCTCCAAACGAATTGGGTGAATCTTCATTGAGTATGTTGCGTTCTTTTGGTGTAGAGCCAATAGCATTGACTCAAGGCAAACGTCTTGGAATTTATTATTTTGAACAAGGTGCTTCTGAAAGACCCGGAAAAGTAGTTTATGATAGAGAAGATTCTTCATTTTCGACGCTGAGAAAAGGAATGATTGATTGGGAAACCATATTTAAAGATGCCGATTGGTTTCATTGGTCAGGAATTACCCCCTCGCTTTCACTAGAATTAGCTGAATTATGCAAAGAAGCTCTAGTGGTAGCTGAAAACAAGGGATTGACTATATCTGCAGATTTGAATTACAGACCTACTTTATGGAAATATGGTAAAAATGCCAATGAAATAATGCCAAATTTGGTGCAACACTGCGACTTATTATTAGGAGGTATTGATGAATCTGAAAAAGTTTTAGGCATCAAGAAAAAGGAATTGGATACCGAAGAAATAGTTTTTAGCAATTGGATGAAAGCATTTCCAAAACTAAAAAATATTACTTCTACTCATCGAATGCGTGCTAATGCTTCCTCTAATGCAGTGAGTGCTTCCATTTGGAATGGTAGCGAATTATTGCAGGCCAGAGAATACAATATATCCCATATTATTGATAGAATTGGCGCAGGCGATGCGTTTATGGCAGGAATCATTTATGGATTGATAACTTGGCCAGACAATCATCAAATGGCCTTAGAGTTTGCAGTTGCTGCCACTTGCTTGAAACATTCCATATCAGGTGATATAAATTTAGCTACGGTGAGTGAAATCAATGCTCTGATGAGTGGATTTGGAGGAGGACGAGTTTCAAGATAATTTTAAAAAATGGCGTGTGCGAGCACATTAAAAAATTAATACCAATTAGTATAGTAAATAATTATAAAAACAAAAAAAATGGCAAAAAGAGTAGTGACTTTTGGTGAGATAATGTTAAGATTAGCACCACAAGGATTTTTAAGATTTTCACAAGCAGACAATTTTGATGTTGTATATGGAGGAGGCGAATCTAATGTAGCAGTTTCATTAGCAAATTATGGTATTCCGGTTGATTTTGTAACCCGTTTGCCAAAAAATGATATTGGTGAATGTGCTATGATGGAAATGCGTAAAAGAGGCGTTGGTGTCGATAATATAGTTTGGGGTGGAGATCGTTTGGGAATTTATTTTCTTGAAACAGGAGCAGTAAGCAGAGGAAGTAAAGTGGTTTATGATAGAGCCCATTCATCAATGTCTGATATTCAACCAGGAATGATCAATTGGGAAAAAGTTTTTGAAGGGGTTGAGTGGTTTCACTGGACTGGTATTACTCCAGCCATTTCTCAAAGCTCTGCCGATGCTTGTTTAGAAGCTGTAAAAGTGGCTAGCAAATTAGGGGTTACAATTTCAACAGACTTAAACTACCGTGCTAAACTATGGAAATACGGAGGAGATCGTGAAGCTATAATGACTGAGTTGACTTCATACTGTGATGTCATTTTAGGAAATGAAGAAGATGCCGAAATGCACTTTGGTATCAAACCCGCAGGAGCAGCAGTTCAAACTCACGGACACGATGTAAAAGCGGAAGCTTTCTTATCTGTTTGTCAACAAATGATGGAAAAATTCCCAAAAGCCAAAAAAGTAATTACCACTTTAAGAGGTTCTATTTCTGCTTCTCATAACACTTGGGCTGGAGTTTTATACGATGGAAAACAAATGTTACAAACACGTCAATATCAAATTACGGATATCGTGGATAGAGTTGGTGGTGGTGATTCCTTCATGGGAGGTTTAATCTACGGATTATTAACGTATCCTGACGATGACCAAAACGCATTAGATTTTGCTGTTGCAGCATCTTGCTTGAAACACACAATCAAAGGTGATGCAAATTTAGTTACAGTAGAGGAAGTTTCTAAACTTATGGGAGGTGATGCTTCTGGTAGAGTTGCACGATAAATAATAAATTATGATCATAGATACAGTAACCAACGCTGCTAAATACACGGGTTTGCATCCTTTATTTGCAAAAGCATTCGACTATATCAAGCAAAATGATATTGCCAATCTTCCCGACGGAGTTTCAGAAATTGCCGAAGGTCTCAAACTAATCGTGAATACGGCTAACGGAAAAACCGCAGAAGCAAGTTTAGCAAAATTTGAATGTCACGATAAAAACATCGATATACAAGTTTGCGTAAAAGGATTAGAAACTATCGCTTGGAAACCAAGAGAAAAATGTGTAGCACAAAACGGAGACTATAATCCTGAAAAAGACGTTCGCTTTTTTAGTGATGCTCCAGATATGTCTTTTCAATTGACAGATGACCAATTTGCCATATTTTATCCAGAAGATGTTCACGCTCCAATGATTGGGGATGGTGAAATCAAAAAATTAGTATTTAAAGTAAAAATTTAAATAATGATTTGGGCGTGCCCCTCCCGAAAAGGTCGGGTCGGGCTGTACGTTCCCGCTTCCCGATGAAAAATCGGGAGAGCTCCACTGCCATCCCTCACGCGAGCGCAGTAAATAAATATCAGATTTGACAACTTTCTAAAAGTTGTCAAATCTATCAAACAAAAATCAAACTATAAAACCTCGCGACCTCGTGTCTTTGCAGTTAATAAATTTAATAAAAATCAAAAAAATGAGTAATATTCAAAAAGTAACTGACGCAATTGTTGCTCAAGGGATGCTTCCTTTGTACTTCAATGCTGATGAAAATGTAACAATAGAAGTCTTAAGAGCGATTTACAAAGCTGGAATTAAAGCGGTAGAATACACTAGCCGTGGTGAAACTGCTTTGAGTAACTTTACCAAAATGGTGGAAGTGAGAAATGCTGAAATGCCGGATTTATTACTAGGTATTGGAACCATCAAAAACCTTCAACAAGCCAAAGACTATTTAAAAGTAGGTGCCGATTTTTTTATCAGTCCAGGTTTTGTACCTGAAGTAGCCGCTTTTCTAATTCCAAAAGATATTTTATATAGCCCAGGTTGTATGACTCCAACCGAAATTATTGCTGCCGAAAATGCAGGAGTAAAATTCATAAAATTATTCCCTGGCAATATGTTAGGACCAGATTTCTTGAGTGGAATCAAAGATATTTTTCCAAATCTACGATTTATGCCAACAGGTGGTGTGGATACTACTGCTGAAAATATTGGTGGTTGGTTCAAAGCTGGAGTTTCTGCAGTAGGAATGGGAAGCAAACTCATCAGCAAACAATTGATGGCAGACAAGGATTACACCACAATAGAATCTGAAACCAAAACAGTTTTGAATTTAATTCAATCCATAAAAAAGTAAATAACCTGAAAACAGTAGTTATAACAGGTGCAGGAGGAGTTTTATGTGGTACATTGGCAAAAGCATTGGCCAAACAAGGCTACCAAATTGCGCTTTTGGATTTAAAAAAAGAAGCTGCAGATAAAGTTGCCAGCGAAATTAATGCCGCTGGAGGAAAAGCAATTGGTGTTGCAGCCAATGTATTGGAAAGAGATTCACTAGAAGCCGCCAAAAAAGAAGTCAATGAAAAATTGGGAAGTTGCGATATTTTGGTAAACGGTGCTGGAGGAAACCATCCATTGGGAACCACATCAAATCCATTTCTTATGGAGGAGGACTTGCAAAATACAACCGAAGGTTTCAAAACTTTTTTTGATTTGGATGCCGAAGGAATAAAGTTCGTTTTCAATTTAAATTTTATAGGAACTTTATTGCCAACACAAGTTTTTTCAAAAGACATGATTGGTAAAAAAGGATGTAGCATTTTGAATATTTCTTCGATGAATGCCTTTACACCATTGACAAAAATTCCAGCTTATAGTGGTGCAAAAGCTGCTGTATCTAACTTTACACAATGGCTGGCAGTACATTTTTCGAAAGTAGGAATTCGTGTGAATGCCTTGGCTCCTGGATTTTTCTTGACAGATCAAAACCGTGCTTTATTGACAACAGAAAATGGTGAATTGACAGCAAGAGGGAATACAATCATTGGACAAACACCAATGGGAAGATTTGGAGAACCCGAAGATTTAATCAGCACTACGCTTTATTTATGCGATGACGCATCTTCTTTTGTGACTGGTGTAGTTATTCCTATCGATGGAGGTTTTAGTGCGTTTAGCGGAGTTTAAAAAAATAGTGCTTTAAATTATGGAACAAACTTGGAGATGGTACGGGCCAAATGATCCAGTAAAATTATCTGACGCCAAACAAGCCGGAGCCACAGGAATTGTGACTGCGCTACATCATATTAAAAATGGTCAGGTGTGGGAAGTTGATGAGATAATGAAGCGAAAAAATGAGGTGGAAGCCGCTGGATTGACTCTTTCGGTTATAGAAAGTATTCCGGTGCACGAGGATATCAAAAAGCAAACCGGCGATTATTTGAAATATATTGAGAACTACAAGCAGAGCATCAGAAACTTAGCATCTTGTGGAATTAATATCGTTTGTTACAATTTTATGCCAGTTTTAGATTGGTCTAGAACCGATTTGTCTTATGAAATGCCCGATGGTTCTAAAGCTTTGCGTTTTGATGTGAATGAATTTGCCGCTTTTGAACTCTTCATTCTAAAAAGACCCGGAGCAGAAAACACTTATACTGATGCTCAAAAAGCAAAAGCAAAAGCCACCTTTGAAAAGTTGACCGATGCCGATAAAGTAAAATTGCAACAAAATATTATTGCAGGTTTACCGGGTGCAGAAGAATCTTATACTGTTGAAGATTTCTTAAAAGTGCTTCAAGGATACGATGGAATTGATGCCAATAAATTAAAAGAAAATTTATACTATTTCTTGCGAGAAATTATTCCAGTAGCTCAGAGTGTTGGTGTTTTGATGGCTATTCACCCAGATGATCCTCCTTATCCAATTTTAGGTTTGCCAAGAGTGGTAAGCACCGAAGCTGATTTGATACAATTATTAAATGCAATTGATTCTCCATCCAATGGATTTTGTATGTGTACGGGTTCTTATGGTGTAATTGCCGAAAATGATTTACCAGGAATAGTTGATCGTCACGGCGAAAAAATGAATTTTATTCACTTGAGAAGTACCCAACGCGACGAAGAAGGGAATTTCTATGAAGCGAATCATCTCGAAGGTGATGTAGATATGTATCAAGTAGTAAAATCTATTCTAAAAAAACAAAAAGAAACGAAAAGAATCATCCCAATGCGTCCCGATCACGGACATCAAATGTTGGACGATTTGAATAAAAAAACCAATCCGGGATATTCAGGAATTGGGCGTTTACGAGGTTTGGCAGAGTTAAGAGGTTTGGAAATGGGGATAGAAAAAAGTTTATTTTAAAAAAGATGTCAGAAAAAATATTTATTTCGGATGATTTTTTGCTTCACAGCGAAGCCGCAAGAACGCTCTATCATGACTTTGCAAAAAAGCAACCCATTTTTGATTACCATTGTCATTTATCTCCAAAAGACATTGCCGAAGACCGCCAATTCGAGAATTTATACCAAATTTGGATCGATGGTGACCATTATAAATACAGGGCAATGCGTGCCAATGGCGTGAATGAAAAATTCATTTCTGGAGATGCTAGCGATTATGAAAAATTTTCGAAATGGGCAGAAACGGTTCCGAATACTTTGAGAAACCCTTTGTATCATTGGACACATTTAGAAATCAAGAATTATTTTGGAATAACCACTTTATTGAATTCAGATTCTGCCGAATCGATTTACAACCAGTGTTCTGAGTTATTGAAAAAACCAGAATATAGCGTGCGAAATATTTTAAGAAAAATGAATGTAAAAGTGGTAGGAACTACAGATGATCCAACAGATGATCTGGCCTATCATAAACAACTTCAAGATGAAAACTTTGAAATTAAAGTTGTACCTTCGTTTCGACCTGACAAAGCTACCGAAATAGAAAAAGGTCAAGCATTTGTTGATTGGATAAAAAAACTGGAAAAAGTTACAGGGTATTCTATTAGTAATTTTGAGTTACTTATAAAAGCCTTGCAATCGCGTCACGATTTTTTTCACGAAATGGGTTGTCGTATTTCAGATCATGGTCACGTCAATTTCTATGGTGAGGATTATTCCGATTTTGAAGTTGCTGCTATTTTCGAAAAAGGATTAAAAGGCGAAGCAGTATCTGTTTTGGAGATTAATAAATACAAATCAGCCGTTTTGTATGAATTAGCTTTGATGAACAAAGCAAAATCTTGGACACAGCAATTTCATGTTGGAGCCATCCGAAACAACAATGTCAAAATGTTGCATAGTATTGGTCCTGATCAAGGATACGATTCCATTGGAGATTTGAATATGGCCGATAATATGAGCAAATTCTTTGGAAGACTAAGCGAATGTGATGGATTAGCTAATACAATAGTCTATAATTTGAATCCTAGAGACAGCGAAATGTTTGCTTCTATGGCCAATAATTTTAATGATGGACTTGTGGCTGGAAAAATGCAATATGGTGCAGCTTGGTGGTTTTTAGACCAAAAGGACGGAATGGAAAAACAATTGAATGTGCTTTCCAATTTTGGATTATTAAGTAAATTTGTTGGAATGGTAACTGATTCCAGAAGCTTTCTTTCTTTTCCAAGGCATGAATATTTTAGACGTATCTTGTGCAATGTTCTGGGTGACGAAATCGAAAAAGGAGAGTTGCCCAACGACATGAAACTCATAGGAAATATGGTGGAAGCAATTTGCTATAAAAATGCCGAGGCTTATTTTAAAATAAATATTTAATTCTAATAAAAAACATTATTAACCAACTAAAACAACCAAAACAATATGAATAAAGAAACAACCAAAATTGGAAAATACCGCTGGTCAATCTGTGGTTTACTCTTTTTTGCCACTACGATT
Organism: Flavobacterium sp.; assembly: GCA_003449615.1. Taxonomy (GTDB): domain Bacteria; phylum Bacteroidota; class Bacteroidia; order Flavobacteriales; family Flavobacteriaceae; genus Flavobacterium. Next base: position 15,983 of record DMHA01000278.1, on the reverse strand, counting down.
AATTACTTGGACAGACAAGTACTTTCGTTAACTTGGAATGATTTTATTGCTCCTGAATTCCATTGGACTAACAATGATTATGGAAATATAACGGCTTTATTTTCCATTTTTTACGCAGTATCCTTACTATTTGCAGGGAAGTTTGTAGATTTTATGGACACCAAAAAAGGATTTCTTTGGGCTATTGGTGTGTGGTCTATTGGAGCTTGTTTACACGCTTTTGCTGGCATCGCAACTGCGGGCTGGATAACAGGAAATTGGTTTGTTGGCTTTGAAGGAGCAAAAGAAGCTATTAGTACTGTAAATGATACAGGATTAGTGATTAACGTGAGTGTTAGTTTATTCATTTTTGCTCGTTTTGTTTTGGCAGTAGGTGAAGCTGGAAATTTTCCTGCAGCGATTAAAACCACCGCCGAATATTTTCCTAAAAAAGACAGGGCATTTTCTACCAGTATTTTCAATGCAGGTGCCACAGTTGGAGCATTGGCTGCTCCAATATCAATCCCATTTATAGCCAAAGCTTTTGGTTGGGAGATGGCATTTATTATTATTGGAGCCTTAGGTTTTATATGGATGGGTTTTTGGATTTTTATGTATGACAAGCCAGAAAATCATAAAAGAGTTAGCGCTGCAGAACTAGAATATATTCAGCAAGATGATGTTGCCGATAGTAAATTAGTTGGTTATGTGCCAGAAACTACTAATAAAGTGACTTTCAGAGACTGCTTTAGATACAAACAAACTTGGGCTTTTGCTTTTGGTAAGTTTATGACCGATGGTGTTTGGTGGTTTTTCTTGTTCTGGACCCCTGCTTATTTAAGCTCAGTTTACGGAATGGATTCTGCTGAGGCTGCTTTTCCATTATTTGTACTTTATGCGATTACATTACTTTCTATTATTGGAGGTTGGTTGCCTACCTATTTTGTTGAAAAGAAAGGAATGAATCCTTATGAGGGGAGAATGAGATCGATGTTGATTTTTGCTTTTTTTCCGTTGTTGGCTTTAGTGGCGCAACCCTTAGGATATATTAGTTATTGGTTACCCGTAATTATTATTGGTATCGCTGGGGCAGCTCATCAAGCTTGGTCAGCCAATATTTTTACCACGGTTGGCGATATGTTTCCTAAAAAAGCAATTGCTACAATCACTGGTATCGGAGGTTTAGCTGGAGGTTTGGGTTCGACCTTGATTAACAAAGGTTCTGGATTGTTATTTGATTACACCAAAGAAACTAACATGGCTTTTATGGGCTTTGAAGGGATTGAAGCGGGATACTTTATCATTTTTTCTATTTGTTCCGTTTGTTACTTAACGGGATGGATTGTAATGAAATCATTAGTACCTAAATATGTTCCAATAAAGGGTTTGTAATTAGTTACCCTATTTTTAAAATTTTTAGATTAGTTGCAACTCCGAAGCACTGCTTCGGAGTTGTTTTTTTTTTTTCAACTAACAAATTTTTAAAAAGTTAAGATTTAAGTATTGAAGTGATTTAATTAATTTTAGTTAAGGCTGGGATTGATTTTGAATTGTATCTAATATAATTAAGCAAAAAAACTTTGAAATGGAGAAAAGCAACCCAACGCTAGGCGAATTTATTATAGAAAATCAAAAAGACTTTTAGTATTCCTCAGGCGAATTATCCTGGTTATTCATTTCAATACGATTAGCGGAAAAAGTGGTTAGTTATAAAGTGAACAAAGTCGGATTAGTTGATATTTTTGGGTCTGTTGGCGAGAAAAATATACAAGGGGAAGATCAACAAAAATTAGATGTATATGCCAACGAGATTATTATTCAAACCCTAATCAATCGCGAAATTGTATGTGGGATTGCTTCGGAAGAAAACGATGATTTTATTACTGTTCAAGGAAGTGATAACAGCAATAGTAGTAAATATGTGGTTTTGATGGAACCGTTGGATAGATCTTCAAACATCGACGTGAATGTTTCGGTAGGAACTATTTTTTCAGTTTACAGGAGAATAACTCCAGTGCGAACTCCTGTGACTCTCGAAGATTTTTTGCAACCCAGAATTAACCAAGTTGCTGCTGGCTATGTTATCTATGGGACATCGACTATGCTTGTTTATCTACTGGCAATGGTGTCAATGGATTTACTTTAAATCCTGCCATTGGTGTTTTTTACTTGTCACATCCCAAAATGAAATTTCCCATCGATGGCGATATATATTCTGTAAATGAAGGAAATTATGATCATTATCTCCTGTCACACGACGATATTGCGCTATAAATTCCTCTATTGTTAGCTTTAAGTTAGTTAGGTATTCCTTCAAACCATCCCAAATTGCATCTTGTTTATGTCTTTCGTAATCTATACTGACTGTAACCTTCTGCCCTATTCTTTGTTAAAACAATATTTTGAGCATCGCCAAATTTTCTTCGGAAATATCGTTATTTAATGCCTTATTTTCATTTTTGGATTAAATTATTTCTTAGATTAGTACAATTAAATTTTCAAAATATGAAAACGAAAATTGGAATTCTATACTCCACAGTTGATGGGCAAACCCTAAAAATTTGCAACCTCATTAAAGAAGTTTTAGAAGAAAAAGGCAATACGGTCGAACTATTTTCGATTGAAGATTTCAAAGGAAAAGTCACCGATTTTGACAAGTTTGTGATTGGCGCAAGCATTCGATACGGAAAACACAATCCGAAAATAATCGAATTCATTAATCAAAACAAAGTTGCACTCGAGCAAATCGAAAATGCCTTTTTTTCTGTCAATCTTGTGGCCAGAAAACCAGAAAAAGCGAGCCCTGAAACCAATCCATATTTTATTAAATTCCTTCAAACTATTCATTGGGTTCCTAAAACATCAGCCGTTTTCGCTGGCAAACTCGATTATCAAAAATACCCTTTTACCGATAGATTGATGATTCAATTGATTATGTGGATGACAAAAGGACCCACAAATTCTAAAACAAAAATTGAATATACTGACTGGGATAAAGTCAAGGAATTTGCCGTTTTAGTCAATAATATTTGATACTTTACTTTCCAAAAAGTTTTAAATCTTCAAAAATTGCTCCACATAAAAAGATTATATTTGTATAAAAATCACCTTATGCAACACCTCATAAACCGCTTTATAAGCTATGTCACCATTGACACCGAATCAGATTCAAGTTCAGAAACTACACCCAGTACCCAAAAACAATGGGATTTAGCCAACAAATTAGTCGAAGAGCTGAAAGCCATCGGAATGCATGAAGTTAGCATTGACGACAAAGCCTATATTATGGCCACTTTGCCTTCAAATGTTGACTATGAAGTTCCAACAATTGGTTTTATTTCACATTTTGACACCACTCCCGATTTTACTGGTGCTAATGTAAAACCCAAAATTGTACCCAATTATGATGGAGGAGACATTGTTTTAAATGCTAAACAAAATATTATTTTATCGCCAAAATATTTCAAAGATTTATTGCAATACAAAGGGCAAACCCTAATTACTACCGACGGAACCACGCTTCTCGGTGCCGATGACAAAGCAGGAATCACCGAAATTGTTACCGCAATGGAATTCCTGATTAAAAATCCAGAAATCAAACACGGAAAAATTAGGGTGGGTTTTACTCCCGACGAAGAAATTGGTCGTGGAGCACATCATTTTGATGTGGAAAAATTCGGCTGCGATTGGGCTTACACAATGGACGGAAGTCAAATTGGCGAACTTGAATATGAAAATTTTAATGCGGCTTCTGCCAAAATTACGTTCAAAGGCAAAAGCGTTCATCCAGGATATGCCAAAGGAAAAATGATTAATTCGATGCTTATAGCCAATGACTTTATCCATGAATTACCAAAAGGAGAAACGCCACAAGAAACTAAAGGTTACGAAGGATTTTTTCACGTTCATCATTTAACCGGAAGCATAGAAGAAACCGTTTTGGAACTCATTATCCGAGATCACAACAAGAAAAAATTTGAAAAACGCAAAGAATTAATTGCCAAAATCACCCGAAAATTCAATAAGAAATTCGCCAAACAATTTGAAGAAGATATTGTAATTGTTGAAGTGAAAGACCAATATTACAATATGAAAGAAAAGGTTTTGCCAGTAAAACATATTGTAGATATTGCCGAAAAAGCAATGAAAGATTTGGGGATAAAACCCATTATCAAACCCATTCGTGGTGGAACTGACGGCTGTCAATTGTCATACAAAGGCTTGCCTTGCCCAAATATTTTTGCGGGCGGGCACAACTTTCACGGAAAATACGAATATGTCCCTGTTGAAAGCATGCAAAAAGCAGTGGAGGTAATTATAAAAATTGCCGAATTAACCGCAAAACCCATTGCGAAATAAATTTTAATTAATTCAAAACATTTATTCAAAACCATCAATCGATGGTTTTTTTTTGATCATTATTTGAGGAAAAACTTAACATTGGCGAATAGATTTAATGATTACATTTGTTAATAATAAGTTTACAATTAATTAACATTCAAACAATAATATAACAGAAAGAATTATGGAAGAAAACAAAGAAGAGATTCCTGGAGAAATTACTCCAGAAACAACAGAGGCTACCGCCACTCCTAAAGCCAGAAAACCAAGAACAAGCAATACAACCAAAGCAGTTGTTGCTCCTGAGCCAATTCTTGAAAATCCTTCAACTGAAGAAAATCAAGAAGTAGAAAATCAAGAAAATCAAGAAGTAGAAATTACTGAGGAAACATTTTTTATTTTTGAGGAAGAACCGAAAACAGACAAGAAAAAGAAAAACAAAAAAATGAAAGAAAAAGAAAAAGAAAAAGCTAAAAAAGCCAAGGCAAAAGAAAAAGCAAAAGCCAAAAAGGCGAAAAAAGCTAAAAAAGACAAAGCCAAAAAAGCAAAACTAAAAGCCAAAGCCAAAGAGAAAAAAGCCAAAGCCAAAGCTAAAAAAGCAAAGAAAAATAAAAAAAATAAAAGCAAGAAAAAATAAATCTTTTCCTGTTTTCCGCACAGCAAAATTTTTTTTTCAAAAAAAACCACCTAACTTTTGTTAGGTGGTTTTACAAAAGAGCCGGCGGAGGGACTCGAACCCACGACCTGCTGATTACAAATCAGCTGCTCTAGCCAACTGAGCTACGCTGGCGACTCATTCTGGTGCAAATATAAGTCTGAATTTTAATTTTCCAAAAAAATCAAAACTTTTTATTTACTTTTTTACTGTAACTCATTGATTTTAGCAATCAACTGGTTTGCAGTTTGTTCCAATTCAACATTGATTTGTTTGAAATGGGCTTTTTTGTTTTCAACATTTTTTGCATTTACTTTTGTAATTAAAGTATCAAAAGCTGCGATTGCTTCATCTATTAAAGCATTAGATTCTTTTGTTGGTTTTCCAGTAGTAGAAATTTCAAACAAGTAAACTGCTTCAATAATATCTCCTAAAACGTAGTTGATGTCCTTTTTTAAATTCTTAACGTTTGCCATTTTATTTTTAATTTTAATTTGCGATTGCAAAAGTACATATAATCTTTCTATTACAAGCTATTAAATATAAATTTCTAAAAGGAGCAACCTTTCAGTTTAGGAGGTAAACCTTAAAACAATAGAAATCAGAACCTATAGATTATTTGAAAGAAACAAGTTCACTTATTAAATCCAAAACCCTATTGTGTCTTCTCAGACGCCATTTTTTTTATAATTTTCAATGCTTTTGGAATATGATTTGTTGCCATTAGGCTATCAAAAATCAATTGAATAATTCCATTTTGGTCTGCAACATAAGTAACTCTTCCTGGAAGCAATCCAAACAAATTGGCTTTTACGCCAAATAGATTCCTCAATTTTTTATCATTGTCTGAAAGCAACAGAAAAGGCAATTTATAACGCTTTGCGAATTTTTCGTGAGATTGTACACTATCACTGCTGATGCCGATTACCTCGGCTCCTAAATCCTTAAAATCTTCGTATTGGTCCCGAAAACTACAAGCTTGAGCGGTGCAACCTGGTGTATTGTCTTTTGGATAAAAATAAAAGACAACTGGCTTAATTCCAATAACTGAGGAACTTTCAAAATCATTTCCACTGCTGTCTTTTGCTGAAAAATTGGGGATTTTATCTCCTAGTTGTAGTGCCATTATTCTCCTTTATAAGTTACAAAATTTCGTGGAGTTTCATACAAAACCACTTCTAAATCCATTTCAGGTTTTATCTTTTTTCTTAATTTATTCCAAATCACAACCACAATATTTTCGGCTGTGGGATTTAGATTTTCAAATTCGGGAACGTCCAAATTTAGGTTTTTATGGTCGAAAGGCATTTCGACTTCTTCTTTGATTAAATCACTTAAAACCTTGATGTCCATCACATAACCTGTTTCTGGATTTATTTCTCCTGTAATACTCACAATCAATTCATAATTGTGTCCGTGAAAATTGGGATTATTGCATTTGCCAAAAACAGCATCATTTTGCTCAAAAGTCCAATCTTTTCGATACAATCGATGTGCAGCGTTGAAATGGGCTTTTCTGGATATGGTTACTTTCATTTGAAGTTAGAGGTTAGAAGTTAGAAGTTTGAGGGTTTAAGGGTTTAAGGGTTTAAATTTATAATGTTTAATTTAAGAAATCAACTAACTACATCTGAAATCCGAAATCCGAAATCCGAAATCCGAAATCTGAATCTGAAATCTGAAATCTGAAATCTGAATCTGAAATCTGAAATCTGAATCTGAATCTGAAATCTAAAATCTGAAATCTACTTCTGCTCTAACTCCTTTTTCGTTAAAAGTAGTAAATTTATAAATCCATTTGTAAATTGTGACATTATTTAATCCTTAAATGTGTTCCAGCTGAAGAACGCTTAATCTACTGCTTTCATAAAAATTTACAATTTCTTTTTTAATATCTTACCATTACACTCGGTGTTTCCTAATTTCTTTTAAATTTGCAGTTATATAAATAGTATTTTGTGGTCAACCTCTATCAGGAAAGTACAGCAAACTTCTAACCTCAAGCCTCAAATGTCCTCACATCATATCGTTCGCGACGACCAAGAACCGGCATTAATTATTGCTAACGGTGCTTCCTGCAACATCGAATTGTTAGGACAATTACTCGAATGGTCGCCACTTGTTGTTGTGCTCGACTCTGCAATGGAACGAGTTTTGCAATTGGGAATAAAAGTAGATGTTTTGCTCGGCGATTTCGACCGAGGTTTCAATCCCAATTATTATAAAGAAAAGCAATTTCCGCTAGAAATTGTCCATACACCAGATCAAAACAAAACCGATTTAGAAAAAGCTTTCGATTATCTCATCGAAAGAAAAATACCAGCCGTCAACGTGGTTTGGGCTACTGGAAAACGTGCAGATCATACCATTACCAATATTACCAACATCACTCAATACCGAGATGTATTAAAAATCGTATTGTTAGACGACCATTCCAAAATATTTTTGCTACCAAAAAAATACCAAAAATGGTATCCAAAAAACTCAATAATTTCGCTAATTCCAGTGGGTCAGGTAACAGGAATTCATTCTAAAAACCTGCTCTATCCTTTAGAAAATGACAGTCTAACCATTGGATACAGAACCGGAAGCAGCAATCAGGTTTTAGAAGATGGATTGATTGTTATTGAACACGACCAAGGCAATTTGTTACTGATGGAATGTTGGGATTAAGGAATTTTAGAGTTCAGATTTTAGATTGCAGATTTCTAAAATCTAAAATTCTTTTTTTAAAACTATATTTACATCGAAATAAAGAAAATAAAATTGAAGCCGATCATCGAAAAAACGAATTTGCATCCCAGAAATCAACACCGATTTGGGTATAATTTTGAGCAATTAATTGAGAATTGCCCCGAACTTCAACCTTTTGTTGCTGCAAATAAATTCAACCTAGAAACCTCTAGAGAAACCATCGATTTCAGTAATCCCGAAGCCGTAAAAGCGCTCAACAAAGCCTTGTTAATAGCCAATTACGACATCAAAAAATGGGATATTCCCGAAAATTATCTTTGCCCTCCTATTCCTGGCCGAATGGATTACATACATTATGTGGCTGATTTATTGGCTTCTAACAACAATGGAATTGTTCCAGAAGGCGAAAATGTACAAGTTCTTGACATTGGTATTGGTGCCAATTGTATTTATCCAATATTGGGAAATTCTGTTTATGGTTGGTCGTTTGTTGGTACCGAAATTGACGAAAAAGCCATTCAAAATTGTAAAAAAATCATTGAGGATAATCAGAAATTAATCGATTTCATCAGTTTACAGCTGCAAACCGAATCTCGTTTTATTTTCAAAAATATCATCACTCCCGAAGATCGATTTTCGCTCACAATTTGCAATCCGCCGTTTCATAACTCTCAAGAAGAAGCCACGAAATCCTCCATTCGCAAAATAAATAATCTCGAAAACACAAGAACCACCAAACCAGTCTTGAATTTTGGGGGTCAAAATGCTGAATTATGGTGTGATGGTGGTGAACTAGGATTCATTACCCAAATGATTTTCGAGAGTGCCAAATACCCATTGCAATGTCTTTGGTTTACGACTTTGGTTTCCAAAAAAGAGAATCTTTCCAGCCTTTACAAAACCCTAAACAAAGTAAATGTGGTCGAAATTAAAACCATTGATATGGCTCAAGGCCAAAAAACCAGTAGGATTTTAGCTTGGACTTTTCAAACGGAAACGCAACAAAGGAATTGGAAGTTTGAGTAAACTTTTTTTTAATGATGCTCAAAACCAAATTCAAATCTACAAGAATTATTTCAAACCTCGAAATACAAATTCAAACCTTTTAGAATCAAAATATTTATAGCCACAAACCTGAATTACAAAACAATAAACCTAAGGTTTTAGAGGCTTGAGCGCATAGTTTCTGAAAATTAGGTTAAATCAACAAAACCTAAATTCAAAATAGTAAATCCTGAAAAAAATTTCATACTTTTGAAGCTCATTTAAAAACAAAAATTATGGCTTCAATAACATTAGGTGGAAACCCAATACACACCTCAGGCGAATTACCAAAAGCAGGCACCAAACTAGCTGATTTTAAATTAGTTAAAAACGACCTTTCGATTGCTACATTGAGTGATTTTGCAGGTACAAATTTAGTTTTAAATATTTTTCCAAGTATTGATACGGGAACTTGTGCTACCTCGGTTAGAACTTTTAACGCAACTGCTTCAAAATTAGAAAACACAAAAGTATTGTGTATTTCTAGAGATTTACCTTTTGCCCAAAAACGTTTTTGTGGTGCCGAAGGAATTGAAAATGTGGTTAATTTATCCGATTTCAAAGATGGAAGTTTTGGTAAAACCAATGGATTAGAAATTGTGGATGGCGTATTAGCAGGTTTACATTCCAGATGTATCATTGTGGTAGATGCCAGCGGATCAGTACTTTATACCGAACAAGTTTCTGAAATTGCCAATGAACCCAATTACGAAGCTGCCTTAGCAGCACTTTAGCTCAGGATGGAATTTCAAAAAGACAATTCATTCTTTAGCGGAAGATTAAAAAGTGTTTCCTATGCTGCAAAAGGTGCCGTAAAATTAATTACGACCGAACACAGTATTATGGTTCAGTTTTTTATTGGTCTAATGATGACACTTGCAGGTTTTTTTATGCACATCACTACCACCGAATGGCTTTTTCAAACCTTGTCTATAGGATTAGTAATGAGCATAGAAGGAATCAACACAGCGGTCGAAAAAATCGCTGATTTTATTCATCCCGATTTTCATCATAGAATTGGTTTTATCAAAGATATTGCTGCTGGTGCAGTTTTTTTTGCAGCACTTACGGCAATAGCAATTGGATTAATCATCTATGTACCCAAATTTTTATAGCGAATAGTTCAACCAAGAATGGCAAAAACAACCAAAGCAGTTTCAGCAGACAAGAAATCGAATTCCAATTCGGTAGAAAAAAAATCCTGGGCAATCACAAAACAACATAAAATAGTTTTGGGTTCGCTCTTGGTTTTGTTTTCAATTGCTTTATTGCTTGCTTTTATTTCCTTTTTTATCTACGGACAACAAGATCAAAGTGCTGTTAATCAATTATCTGACAGAAACGAAACGGTTCAAAATTGGTTGGGAAAATTTGGTGCATTTCTAGCTGATTTAATGATTTACAAAGGTTTTGGAGTCGCTTCGTTTCTATTTGTTCGATTGTTTTTTCTCACAGGTATTTTTTTAGTGCTTGATATTTCATCAAAAAAGCTCAATAGGATTTGGTTTTGGGATTTGTTTGTCATTATTATCTTGTCGGTATTATTAGGTTTTTTTGCCACTTCTTTGCCCGAATTGGGTGGAATCATTGGCTATGAATTGAATTTGTTTTCGCAAGATTATTTAGGTAAAACTGGAACATTACTGGTTTTAATCTTTGGACTTATCATTTATCTGATTTTTAAAATCAAAGTATCACCCGAAAAAATAAAATCATTTTTTGAAAGAACCAAAAAAGAAATTAAAACAGATTTGAATTCAAATCCTACTAGTATAGATTCAAGTTTTTATAATCTCGAAGAATATGCCGTTAAAGAAACCGAGGAGGATGAAGACCTTAAGGGAATTCACTTAACAACAGCTGGTTCACAATTTGAACTCAACAAAGAAGCATTAAAACCTACAATTAGTAATCCGTCGGAGATCAGTTTGAAACCAACTCCAAAAGAAGTTACTCCTCCCCCATTCCATTCACTCGAGATTATTCATACAGACGATGACCATTTTGTGATTGAAAAATCACCCGAAGAAGATATTATCGAAGAAAATTTGGCTTCAAAACTGGTCGCCGATTTTGGTTTGTTCGACCCAACTTTAGATTTATCCAATTACAAATACCCAACAATAGATTTATTGAAAGAATATTCTACTGGCGGAATCACCATCAATCAGGAGGAATTAGAAGAAAATAAAAATAAAATTGTAGAAACGCTTCGCAATTACAAAATAGAAATTGCACAGATAAAAGCTACCGTTGGGCCTTCGGTAACACTTTATGAAATAGTACCAGAAGCAGGAATCCGTATTTCAAAAATCAAGAGTTTAGAAGACGATATTGCCTTGTCACTTTCGGCTTTGGGAATTCGGATTATTGCTCCAATTCCTGGAAAAGGAACGATAGGAATCGAGGTTCCAAACAAGAATCCCACAATGGTTTCGATGAAAAGCGTGATTGGTTCTGCTAAATTTCAAGAAGCCGAAATGGAATTGCCTCTTGCTTTAGGAAAAACCATTTCGAATGAAACTTTTGTTGTCGATTTGGCAAAAATGCCCCATTTGTTGATGGCTGGAGCAACAGGACAAGGAAAATCGGTTGGTTTGAATGCAGTAATAACCTCTTTGTTATACAAAAAACATCCTGCTGAAATCAAGTTTGTTTTGGTCGATCCAAAGAAAGTAGAATTGACGCTTTTCAATAAAATTGAAAGACATTATTTGGCTATGTTACCCGATTCTGATGATGCCATTATTACAGACAATGCAAAGGTAGTCAACACTTTGAACTCGCTTTGTGTCGAAATGGACAATCGCTATTCTTTGTTGAAAGATGCTATGGTAAGAAACATCAAAGAATACAACGAAAAATTCAAATCTAGAAAATTAAACCCCGAAAATGGTCACCGATTTTTGCCGTATATAATTCTAGTTGTCGATGAATTTGCCGATTTGATAATGACTGCTGGCAAAGAAGTAGAAATTCCTATTGCGAGATTGGCTCAATTGGCAAGAGCCATCGGAATTCACTTAATCATTGCCACACAAAGACCTTCGGTAAATGTAATTACAGGACTGATAAAAGCTAATTTTCCAGCCAGAATTGCCTTTAGAGTATCATCAAAAATTGATTCGAGAACTATATTGGACAATCAAGGAGCCGATCAATTGATAGGTCGTGGCGATATGTTGTATCACAACGGAAATGATGTGGTTCGTGTGCAATGTGCTTTTGTTGACACGCCCGAAGTAGAAAAAATTGTAGATTTTATAGGTTCTCAAAAAGCATATCCAACGGCATATTTGCTTCCAGAGTTTGTTGGCGAAGAAAGTGGCATTAATCTTGATATGGATATTTCTGAAAGAGATACATTATTTAGAGAAGCCGCCGAAGTCATTGTGATGGCACAACAAGGTTCAGCCTCTTTGCTTCAAAGAAAACTAAAATTGGGCTATAACCGAGCAGGACGATTGATAGATCAATTGGAAGCTGCAGGAATCGTTGGTCCCTTTGAAGGTAGCAAGGCCAGAAATGTTACTATTTCAGATATGAATGACTTGGAACAATTTTTTAATAATGAACAAAGCTAACGATTAAGATAAAAAAAAAACATTTTATACAGATGAAAAAGGTTTTACTAATTACCTTATTACTACAATTCAGTTTTTCGATTCAAGCTCAAGACAACAAAGCAAAAGACCTTTTGAACAAAGTTACTTCTATTGTAAAGGGTTATGATAATATTGTTATTGATTTTAAATACAGTTTGAATAATGCCAAAGAAAACATCAATCAAGACAGTAAAGGAAATGTGACGATGAAAGGCAATCAATATATTTTAAACTTTATGGGTGTGACTAAAATATATGACGGGAAGAAAAACTATACCATTGTTCCTGAAGATGAGGAAATTACTGTTTCTACTGTTGACGAAAAAGAGGAAAGCGCCATCACTCCATCAAAGATGTTGACTTTTTTTAATTCGGGTTATAGATGCACAATGGATAAATTGGAAGACATCAAGGGTAGAAAAATTCAATATGTAAAATTGGTTCCAACAAACGCCAAAGACCAAAGAAAAGAAATATTATTGGGCATTGATGTCCAAACCAAACACATTTATAATTTGATTGAAACGGGGAAAAAAGGAACAAAAACAACATTAACCGTTAATTCTTTTAAAACCAACCAACCTTTGTCAAAAAATCAATTTACTTTTGTTGCGAGTAAATATCCAAATTACTACATCAATAAATTAGATTAATTCTAGGTGAAAATTCTCGACAAATACTTACTGAAGACTTTTCTTAGTACCTTTTTTACGGTATTTATCATTCTGTTTTTTATATTTATCCTTCAATCGGTTTGGATATTTATTGCCGAATTAGCCGGCAAAGACTTGGATTTTGCGATGGTTATCAAATTTTTATTATTTGCGATGCCTCGAATTATACCTTTAGTTCTTCCGCTATCGGTTTTGTTGGCTTCGATCATGACTTTTGGAAATTTGGCCGAAAATTATGAATTTGCAGCAATGAAATCGGCTGGTATTTCGCTTCAAAGAGCTATGAAAAGTTTGATAATATTCATTTCAATTTTAAGTATTGTCGCTTTTTCATTTGCCAATAATGTCATCCCTTATGCCGAATATAAATTTATCAATTTCCGAAGAAACATAGCCCAATTAAAACCCGCCTTGGCAATTGCCGAAGGACAATTTAGCGATGTTGGCTTATATTCTATCAAGGTGAATAAGAAATCTGGAGTCAATGGAAACACTTTAACAGGGATTACGATACATAAAAAATCGGCTATGGGCGAAGGCAACAAAACTGTTATTAAAGCCAAAAATGGTTTGTTGATTAGTAGCGAACAATCGAACACCCTCCAAATGGTTTTGAATAATGGTTATTATTATGAAGACCTTATTCCAAAAAAATACGAAGACCGAAGCAAATTTCCGTTTGCAAAAAGCTCTTTCAAGAAATACATTATCAATATCGATTTATCAAAATTGAATAATGTTGATGTTGATGACACGAGTATTTCAAACACAAATAGTATGCTAAATGTTAGTGAGCTAAACTACACTTTAGATTCCTTACACAAAAACATGAAAACTGAAATTATCTCATTTTCAGAAAACATCAATCAGCGCATCGGAATGCAAAGAAGTTTTAATCCTATTTTGGCTATCAAAAAAACTAAGACGTTGCCTGATAATTTATTGTCTTTGTATTCCAATGAAAAGAAACTAACTGTTCTTAATTATGCCAGCAGCAACACCGATAATAATTTGCTTTCCATTAACGGCACTAAAACTGAATTAGAATTCAAACAAAAAAATATTAATGGTCACATTTTGGCACTAAATGATAAATTTGTGATTGCTTATGCTTGTTTTTTAATGTTTTTTATAGGTGCTCCGTTGGGTGCAATTATTAGAAAAGGAGGTTTAGGATTGCCAATAGTTTTTGCTGTATTAATATTTATAACTTTCCATTTTATCAATACATTTGGCAAACGGATTTCACAAGAAGATGGTTTAACTCCTTTATTAGGAGCTTGGATGTCATCATTAATTTTGACACCTTTGGCTATTTTATTAACCTATCGGGCTACAAATGATATTGGATTGATTAATATGGATGTTATTTTGGCACCATTCCAAAAATTATTTCAAAAAATATTTCCTCCACCAAAATAATTAAAATAGGACAACAACCAAAATAAAAGGCAACACCATAGAAGAAGCTATTGAAGACATTCGTCAAGGAAAAATTATTATTGTAGTTGATGATTTACTTTAATTAATTTTTTCTAAAAATTTAAAACCAAAATATGCCACCAACCAAAATAAAACTCAACACCATAGAAGAAGCTATTGAAGACATTCGTCAAGGAAAAATTATTATTGTAGTTGATGATGAAAGTCGTGAAAATGAAGGTGATTTTCTTGCCGCTGCCGAAAAAGTAACTCCAGAAATGATCAATTTTATGGCTACCCACGGTCGCGGATTGATTTGTGCACCACTAACCGAAAATCGATGCAAGGATTTAGGATTGACCGCAATGGTTCACAACAATACCGACCCGTTGGAAACAGCTTTTACAGTTTCGGTAGATTTGAGGGGAAATGGCGTCACCACAGGTATTTCTGCTGCCGACAGGGCAAAAACTGTTTTGTCATTGGTTGACCCGAATACAAAACCTCACGAATTAGCACGTCCAGGACATATATTTCCTTTAATTGCCAAACAAGGAGGCGTTTTAAGGCGAACCGGACATACCGAGGCAGCCATTGATTTTGCTCGATTGGCTGGTTTTAAACCTGCTGGTGTAATTGTCGAAATTATGAATGAAGACGGTTCGATGGCTCGTTTGCCGGAATTAGTTAAAGTAGCCAAAAAGTTCAATTTGAAATTAGTTTCTATTGAGGATTTAGTAGCCTACCGAATGCAACACGATAGCTTAATTATCAAAAAAGAAGATTTTGATATAGAAACCCGTTTTGGTACTTTCAGGCTTAGGGCTTATTTGCAAACTACTAATAATCGCATTCATGTTGCCTTAACTAAGGGAACGTGGAATATTGGCGAACCCGTTTTGACCCGTATCAATGCGACTTTAATCAATAATGATATTTTAGGAACATTGACTAATGATGCCAATAAAAAATTGTGCGACCTTTTCGAATTGATTAATGCCGATGGCAAAGGAGCGGTTTTATTCATCAATCAGGAATCGCAATCGGGAGATTTATTGAATCGAATTGTCGAATTGAAAGAACTCCAATCCAAAGGGATTTTTAAAGCCCCACAAATCAAGATGGACAATCGGGATTTTGGTATTGGCGCCCAAATTTTGCATGACATTGACATCTCAAAAATACGATTACTATCAAATACAGAGCAAACCAAACGTGTGGGAATGATAGGATATGGCTTAGAAATCGAGGAATACGTTCAATATTAGAATGATTTATAACAATTTACCTATTGTTTTTTTTGATTAACATTAAGTGAATGAAATGATTAAATTGTAAGCAGTAAGGAGCTTTCTACTTTTATAAAAATAGTTTTTGTAAAACAAAAAAAGGTTCTTATATTTGCAACCGCATTGAGAAATTGATGCCCGACTTATTGGAGAAATGGCAGAGTGGTCGATTGCGGCAGTCTTGAAAACTGTTGACTGTAACAGGTCCGGGGGTTCGAATCCCTCTTTCTCCGCTGAAATAAAACCTTAACGATTGATTTTCAATTAGTTAGGGTTTTTT
>DMHA01000019.1:2849-4105 GCA_003449615.1 Flavobacterium sp. | reverse complement strand
ATGGTGGGATTGAAAACCATATCGGTTACTGCCACAGTATATAATTGGGGATCTTCTTCGGCTTTTTTCTTTTCTTCTTCAATAATCACTTCAAAGCCGTTGTGCTCCAAAAGTTGTTTCAAAAAATCCCTACGGTTTTCGTCTGTGCCTTTTTCCACAAAAGTTACTCTTGTTTCTCCGATGCTGCCAAAGGAATGATTTCCGTTTAATGATGCCATAACTTATTTATTAAAAAGGATACTTAATTCAAAAATGTAATCGTATAATGGGCTGTATAATCCAAGAATTAGAATACCCAAAACTGTAAGTAGTAGTCCCAATCGCATATACATTTTGCTCTTGAAATACGGAATTGGCGAATCGCTTTTTCTAATGAACATCGCTCTTACCACCAATAAATAATAGTAAAGCGAAATAGTTACATTGACCACCGCCAAGAAAACCAATAAATAATAGCCTTTGCTTGCCGCTGCTGCAAATAGAAAGAATTTACCAAAAAATCCTGCCACTGGGGGAATTCCTGCGAGGGAAAACAAAGCCAACATCATCACCAAACTCAAGTTCGGATTGGTTCTGTACAAACCGTTATAATCGTCTCTGTTTTCTTTGCCTGTTTGCAACGAAATGGCTTGTACCACGCCAAAAGCAGCCAGATTTGTGAAGACATAAACCAAAATAAAATATACTACTGTTGCAGTTCCTAATTGTGTTCCTGTAATTAATCCCAAAAGAATAAAACCAGCTTGTGCAATCGAGGAAAAAGCCAAGAAACGTTTCATATTCTGTTGACGCAAAGCGAATAAATTACCAATAAACATCGTGGCAAGTGCTACCACAAAAACAATGTTTTCCCAAACGGGCATCAATGGTTTTAGAACCGTAAACAATAAAATCATCAAAATAAAGGCGGCGGCTCCTTTTGAAATGACCGATAAATAAGAGGCAACGCCAATGGGTGCTCCTTCATAAACATCGGCTGTCCAGAAATGGAAAGGGACTAACGAAATTTTGAATGCCAATCCAGAGAAAAACAGAATGAATCCTAATAATGTTAAGTTGGTCGTAGTCAAAACATCGGCAATCACATCAAAATAAATAGAGCCAGTGGCAGCATACAAAAGTGAGATTCCAAACAAGGAAGTTCCTGAAGCCAATCCTGCGGAAAGTATAAATTTTACTCCCGCTTCACTCGAAATTCTTTTGGAGGTTTCCCAAGCGACCAAGGCTGCTACTGGTAAAGTCGATAATTCCAATCC
>DMHA01000019.1:0-2775 GCA_003449615.1 Flavobacterium sp. | reverse complement strand
AGAAAATCGCCTGCCGAAATCATAAAATACATTCCCAAAAGAGAAGAAAACAACAACATAAAAAACTCGTTTCCTTTGTTTAATGGCACCATTTTTTCTTTAATCCAATCGGCTGATTGAAGCAATACTATTAATACGCCCACATTTAAGGCATTTTTGAAGAAGTGAATTAGCGTATTCGTGCGAAACATTCCGCCAAATAAACTGCTTTCTTCAATGGCAAAAAAGCCAATAATCGTGTGAATGCCAAATAAGAATAAGGCAAAATGTACCAAACTTTCTTTTTTGTTTTTATTGATGAAAATTTCGCCTACAATCAACAATAATAGTATTGTCAAAAGGAAAATTTCTTGTCGCATTGCGATAAAACTGTTCAAATTCATTTTAGTTATATTATAAATGATTTAATACTCCTTGAATAAATGGTTGAATACTGTCCATTGTCATATCGCTCAACCAAAGTGGAGCAACACCCATACCAAGCATTGGAATTAATAGTAACAAAATACCTGTTATTTCAAACCAAGTTGCTTTAGGTAAATTCAAATATTCTTCGTTTTTCACTTCGCCCATTAGCATAATTCCCAGAACTCGAAGGATATAAACTGCAGTTACCACAATTGCCGATACTGAAACTATGGTTGCCACTCGATAGAACATTTCTTCGTGTTGGAATGCACCCACAAAAATGTTCATTTCCGCAATGAAACCACTAAATCCTGGCAATCCTAATGAAGCCAAACCAGCAATGACATAAATCACGGAAATGAAAGGCATTACTTTCAATAATCCGCCTAATTTGGTAATATCTCTAGTGTGTGTTCGTCCGTAAATCATCCCGATTAAGGCGAAAAATAGGGCGGTCATAAATCCGTGGGAAAGCGATTGTAAAATGGCACCGTTCCAAGCGGTTTTGTTCAACATTAATAATGCGAACAACACCATTCCCAAGTGACTCACCGAAGAATATGCATTGATGTATTTTAAATCGGTTTGTTTTAATGCTCCAAAAGCTCCATAAATTACGCCAATGGCGGATAAGATGATGAAAAACCAAGACCATTCAATGGCTCCCAATGGCAATAAAAACATTGCAATTCTGAAAACACCATATCCTCCTAATTTCATTAAAACGCCTGCGTGAAGCATTGATACTGCTGTTGGTGCCGAAGCGTGACCGTCAGGGGACCAAGTATGAAATGGAAACAACGCACCCAATACGGCAAAGCCTATAAAAGTCAAAGGGAAAAATAATTTTTGGGCTTCGAAAGGAATATTTACTTTGGCAATTTCTAAAATATTGAATGTTAAAGCTCCTCCATCAGCATTAGAATTAAAGTAAATTCCCAAAACGCCCACCAATAAAACTGCCGAAGCTCCCATCAACATTAAGGTCAACTTCATCGCCGAATATTCTTTTGGCCCCGAGCCCCAAATTCCAATCAATAAATACATTGGAATTACGGCAATTTCGTAGAACACAAACATTGTAAACAAGTCGATGGAAATGAAGAATCCGTAAACTCCTGTAGCTAAAACCAAAAGCGAAACAAAAAATTCTTTGGGTAGATCGTCCGTTTTCCAAGAGATGAAAACACCTGCTAATACGACTATTGAAGTCAATAGCAATAATGCCACCGATATTCCATCCACGCCAATGGCATAATGCACATTGAAATTTTTGAACCACATATAATCTTGAGTGAAAAGCATAACGCTTTTATCGACAGCTCTTTCTTTTAAATATAAAAATAGCAGATTAATAGCCATTGCAAGTTGAATGAAACTTCCAATCATGGCAATAATGCGCGCCTGTTTTAATCCTTTGGAGAAAACCAAAGCCAAAACGGTAAGTACAGGTATAACTACAAAAAGTGATAAAATATCCATATTAATTGTTTAGTTTGTCCATAAATAAATAAAAACCAAGGCTAAAACCACAACGCCAGAAACAAAAAACATCGCGTAATCTTGTAATCTTCCAGATTGTAATCCTTTTATTTTTTCGGAAATAAGTACTGTTTTGTTTCCAATGCCTTCCATCGTTCCGTCCACATATTTCTTGTCGAATTTGGCAATGGGTGCCGAAACTAAATTGAAGATGATTTTCTTGGTAATGAACATATAAATTTCATCGAAATAGAATTTATGGAAAGTCCATTTGTAGAATAGTCCAAAAGCATTGGCAAACCTTTCGGCCAAATCATTTTCTTTTTTATAGAAAATCCAAGCAATGATAATTCCTGTCAATCCAGTTCCGACAGCTATTGCAGCCAATTGTAAATTCAAATGGGCTTCAAATCCCACTTTGTCAGCTGTAACAAATTCGCTGAAAGGAATAAAACCAGCCACGATACTCATAAAAGCCAAGAACAATAGCGGAAATGCCATAGACATTGGCGATTCGTGAGGAGGATGATGGTATTTGGTGTCTTTGCCCCAAAAGATTCCAAAATACAATCGGAACATATAAAAAGCGGTCAATCCTGCTACGAAAAGTCCAACAAAATAAAGTAATTGATTTTTTTCGAAAGCGGCAACTAAAATTTCATCTTTACTCCAAAATCCTGCAAATGGAGGCACTCCAGCTATTGCCAAAGCAGCAATCAAGAACGTAATATTGGTAATCGGCATATATTTGCGCAAACCGCCCATATCTTTCAAATAATTGCTGTGAACGGCGTGAATTACAGAACCTGCGCCTAAGAATAGCAGGGCTTTGAACATAGCGTGAGTAAACAAATGAAACATTGACGCCATATAACCCACGCCTTC
>DMHA01000279.1 GCA_003449615.1 Flavobacterium sp. | reverse complement strand
AAAAAATAAGCTAAATGTTCACATTTATTTAAAAAAAGAAAAAAAGTTAGCCACCACACGAACGAAGTGAACCTGTCTGCCGACAGGCAGGCTGGCGAAGCAATGACACGAATTCTTATAAAATTCGTGTGATTAAATTTCAAAATATTAATTATTGAGCAATGTCGTTTAGTTAAGGAAATGACAAAAAAACGCAAACACGAAGACCTTCGACTGCGACTGAAAACCGAATACTTTCTAATGCGCTTCCAACCAATTCTTACCAATGCCCATTTCAACAAGCAACGGCACATCCATAATAAAAGCATTTTCCATTTCGTGTTTTATCATCGGTTGGATTTTCTCTAATTCCGAATTGTGTACATCAAACACCAACTCATCGTGAACTTGCAATAACATCTTCGATTTCCAGTTTTCTGAAACCAATTTTCTGTGAATATTGATCATCGCAATTTTGATAATATCGGCGGCAGAACCCTGAATTGGGGCGTTTACTGCATTTCGTTCGGCGCCACTTTTTACCATCATATTGGCCGAATTGATGTCTTTTAAATAGCGACGTCGTCCTAAAACCGTTTGCACATAACCGTGTTCTCTAGCAAAATCGACTTGCTGACTCATATAGGATTTCAATTTTGGATAGGTGGCATAATAAGCATCAATCAATTCGGCACTTTCTTTTCGCGAAAGCGAAGTTTGATTTGAAAGTCCGAAGGCAGAAACCCCATAAATTATTCCGAAATTTACCGTTTTGGCATTGCTTCGTTGTTCCTTGGTTACTTCATCTAACGGAACATTAAACACTTTTGCAGCGGTGCTTCTATGAATGTCTTCGTTGTTTTGAAACGCCTTAATCATATTTTCTTCTCCGGACAAAGCGGCGATAATTCGGAGTTCAATTTGCGAATAATCGGCAGAAAGCAAGGTGTAATTTTCATCACGTGCAATAAAAGCTTTCCGAATCAATCGTCCGCGTTCGGTACGAATTGGAATATTTTGTAGATTCGGATTGTTGGAACTCAAACGTCCCGTTGCTGCAACTGTTTGCATATAATCGGTGTGAACTCGACCTGTTGTTGCATCGACTTGATTGGGTAAAGCATCAATATAAGTGCTTTGCAATTTTACCATTTGTCGCCATTCGAGAATATCTTTTACAATTTGGTGTTCGTTTGCTAAATAACTCAACACTTCTTCGCCAGTGGCATATTGACCCGTTTTGGTTTTCTTTTGTTTTGCTCCGCCAATTTTCATTTTGTCGAATAAAATATCACCGAGTTGTTTTGGCGAAGCCAAATTGAATTTCTCTCCAGCGGTTTCATAGATTTTTTGCTCCAAAGCTTTACTTTCGACAGCCATTTCAACCGACATCGATTTCAAAAATGGAACGTCTAGATTGATGCCTTCCAATTCCATTGCTGCTAAAACAGGAATCAACGGAATTTCGATTTCGTCAAATAATTTTTTGGTTTCTGCTTTGTCGAGAATGGGGCTGAAATTTTGTTTCAATTGAAAGGTAATATCAGCATCTTCGGCGGCGTATTCTTTGATTTCTTCCAAAGGCACCTCACGCATCGATTTTTGCCTGCCTGCCGGCGAGGCAGGGCTTTTTCCTTTTTTACCAATCAAATCTTCTATAGATTTTGGCGAATATTTCAAATAGGTTTCGCTCAAAACATCCATATTGTGACGCATATCGGGATTAATCAGATAATGAGCAATCATCGTATCGAACAACTTTCCTTTGATTTGAACGCCATAACGCGACAAGATTTTCAAATCATATTTGATGTTTTGACCAATTTTTTCGATGGTTTCACTTTCAAAAAACGGTTTGAATTGATCAACTAAAACCTGGGCTTCCTCTTGATTTTCGGGAAACGGAACGTAAAAGGCTTTTCCTTTTTCAAAAGAGAACGACATTCCAACCAACTCGGCATTCAGGGCATCAATTCCGGTGGTTTCGGTATCAAAACAAACCGAAGTTTGGTTTAATAAATTTTGTAAAAGCAATTTCACGGCAAAGTCTCCTTGCACACTTTGGTAAAAATGCTCGGTGTTTTCTAATGACCCCACCCCAGCCCTCCCGGAAGGGGAGGGAGTAGCTTCGCTATCCTCATAAAAACCAAATAAATCAAATTGCTCATCATTTGTTTTTTTGGCAGGAGATTTTTTTGGAGTTTCGGCTCCCTCCCCTTCGGGGAGGGCTGGGGTGGGGTTTCCATTTGTGTCAATTTCGTCGTATTCTTTTCCGGTTATAAAATATTTATCAAACTGCGCTTTCATCTGCCGAAATTCCAATTCTTGAAATAAAGCATCGGTTTTTTCAACATCGGGTTTTGATAATTCGTAGTCACTTTCGTTAAATTGAACGGGACAATCCAAAAGAATTGTGGCTAATTTTTTGGACAAAATGCCTAATGCCACATTGTTTTCGATCTTGTCTTTTAAAGCGCCTTTCAGTTTGTCTGTGTTTTCCAAAAGGTTTTCCATAGAGCCAAATTCTTTCAACAATTTTTTGGCGGTCACTTCGCCAACACCTGGAAATCCGGGAATGTTGTCGGCAGAATCGCCCATCATTCCAAGAAAATCAATCACTTGTTCGGGTCGTTCGATTTCAAATCGTTTCAAAACTTCTGGAATTCCCCAAATCTCGATGTCGTTCCCCATTCGAGCGGGTTTGTACATAAAAATATTTTCGGAAACCAATTGGGCAAAATCCTTGTCGGGCGTAACCATAAAGACTTTAAAATTTGCTGCCTCAGCTTGTTTTGCCAAAGTCCCTATCAGGTCATCGGCTTCAAAACCTGCCACTTCAATAATCGGAATGTGCATGGCTTTCAACAATTCTTGAATGTAGGGAACGGCAATTTTTATGGCTTCGGGCGTTTCGTCACGATGGGCTTTGTATTCTTGGTACATTTCATAGCGATAATCGCTACCGCCTTTGTCGAAAGCTACTGCTAAATGGTCTGGTTTTTCGCGTTTAATAACATCCATCAAAGCATTCATAAATCCCATAATGGCGGAGGTGTCCATTCCTTTGGAGTTGATACGAGGATTTTTGATAAAGGCAAAATAACCGCGAAATATTAAAGCGTAAGCATCTAGCAGGAAAAGGCGTTTTTGTGACATAGTGAATAAATTATTGAGCGTAAAAATAGAGAACTATTTTGGGATTTTTTTTAAAAGTTATATTTTCATTTTTTAAATTATTATATTTGAATTGAATTTAAAAAAATCAATATGGAATATATTGAAATTAATCCGAAAATAATGCTTGGGAAACCTGTTATAAAAGGAACAAGAATTGCTGTGGAGCATATTATTTCTTTATTAGCTCAGGGAATTTCTATTGATGAGATTTTACAAGACTACAAAGGACTAACCAAGCTAGAGATTTTGGCTTGTTTGCAATATGCAGAAAATATTCTTGAAAAAATTGAATAAATCATTATAATTTAGAAAATTGAATAACTCAAATCTAATTTGAAACTCCCATAGGGTGAAAAACCATAAATGAATTTAATACTCCAAAATAAAGGGTTCCACTGGGTTTTGTGTGAAAAGCTAAAACAATTAAATTAATCCAGCCTAAAAAAGGTAGCCTATAAATAAACCATTAAGTTCATTAAGTCCCGATAGCTATCGGGATAAGTTTCAATACGCTTAATGAATCTTAACTTTCTTAATGGTTTGAAAAATAAGCTAAATGTTTACACTATTTCCAGTAGAACCAAATAAAGAAATAATAAGAAATTTATGTGAAACACATAATGTGGATAAATTATATCTTTTTGGGTCTGCTACAACAACAAACTTCAACGAAGAAAGTGACATTGATTTTTTGCTAAAATTCAAATCCTTCAACCTAAAATTATACTTCTTAAACTATATTGATTTTAAATTCAAATTAAAAAACCTACTTCATAGGGAGATTGATCTTGTAGAAGAGCAAACCTTAAAAAACCCTTATTTAATTAGTTCTATCGAAGAAAGTAAAGAGTTAATTTATGGATAAAAAAATTCTTAAATGGTTCTATGATATAAAAGTGGGCAGTTTTCAATAATCCACTGAAACTGAATGATTTTCTTATTCGTTAAATTTTTTATAATGAAATTATTTTCTGCAATCATTCTTTGTTATTTTGCATAAAATTTATACCCTAAATGATTTTACGCTTTTTAATACTATTTTTGGCTCTTTTTATTATAGAAATCTATGCTTATCAAGCCTTAAGGACTATTGTAAAATCAAAACCTATTTTAATTTCCTACCAAATAATAAGCGTTCTGGTTCTCGCTTTTATTATTTATTCTTTCACGCAATTTGATCGTAGAATAGGGCAAACCCCGCAAACGATGCAAACCATGGGCTTGCTTCTTATGGTGTATCTTCCTAAAATTATTTTAACCTTGGTGCTGTTTAGCGAAGACATTTTCCGGATTGGTTTTGGTTCCATAAATCATTTTGCAAAATTCAACGATAATGTCGATTTCCTTGCTTCAAGGCGAAAGTTTGTGAGCCAAATTGGATTAGGATTGGCGGCCGTTCCATTTTTATCTTTAATATATGGCGTTACAACAGGCAAATACAATTATAAAGTAATAAAACAAGCTATATTTTTTCCTGATTTACCCGATGCTTTTGATGGTTTTACCATTACACATATATCCGATATTCACAGCGGAAGTTTTGACAATCCTGAAAAAATAAATTATGCCATTGACCTAATTAATGAGCAAAACTCAGATATGATTTTATTTACTGGCGATATTGTAAACACCGATGCCAAAGAAATGCACCCTTGGATTGACACTTTCAAGAAAATCAAGGCACACAAGTACGGGAAATATTCTGTTTTGGGAAATCATGATTATGGTGAATATGTAACTTGGCCTACTGAGGCTGCAAAAGAAAAAAATTTTCAGGATATAAAAGATTTACACAGGCAAATTGACTTCAAATTAATGCTGAATGAGCATACTTTTATTGAAAATGGAACCGATAGAATTGCCTTAATTGGAGTTGAAAATTGGGGAGTGAAATTTAAAAAGTTGGGTGATCTACAAAAAGCATCTAACGGATTATCAAATGACGATTTTAAAATTTTGATGAGTCACGATCCAAGTCATTGGGATGCTGAAATAAATAATCACGAGAAAAATTTTCATTTAACATTGTCAGGACACACTCACGGAATGCAATTTGGAATAGAAATTCCGGGTATCATCAAGTGGAGTCCTATTCAATACCTCTATAAACAATGGGCTGGTTTGTATGAGAACATGGGGAGATATGTGTATGTAAACAGAGGGTTTGGTTTTCATGCCTATCCAGGAAGAGTAGGGATTATGCCAGAAATTACCATTATACAACTAAAAAAAGGAAAGAATGTGGCATAATTAGTTTAAAACCCTATATTTGTGCATTAAATAGCCGTTTTCAATCGATTTAGAAAATTAAAATCATTGGTTTTATGTCAAAATTTGGAGAACTTATAAGTGCTCAAGTTCCTGTGTTAATTGATTTTTACACAGATTGGAATGAATCATCGGTATCGATGCATCCAGTAATTAGAGATGTCGCTGCTGCTTTGGGTGATAAAGCAAAAGTAATTAAAATTGATGTTGAAAAAAATCAAGAACTAGCCGATGCCTTGCGTATCAAGGGACTTCCTACCTTAATGATTTACAAAGGAGGTCAAATGATTTGGAGACAATCAGGAGAATTAGATGCCAATTCGATTATAAATCGGGTTCAAGAATCTTTCTAATTT
>DMHA01000263.1 GCA_003449615.1 Flavobacterium sp. | reverse complement strand
GCTCGCGGATTGGTAGAAAGTGTGGATGTTTTGAACAAAGTAGGAATCAATTCGCAAGAAGCATCGGCATTGATTGTGGTAACACAACACTATGATACTTTGCAAGCCATTGGAGCAGATACTAATTCGAATTTGATATTGCTACCTAATTCTCCGCAAGCTGGAAGCGATATGTTGAACAATATGGTGGCTTCGTTTTCTGCCTCTAACCAGGTAGGCGAAATGATGAAAAAAACCAAAAGGATAAAACCAGCAGCACACCACACAGATTATGTTGAACCTGAGGAACCTGAAACTGAGGTTTAGTTATAAAAAAAGAGGCTTAATTGCCTCTTTTTCTTTTTAGAATCCATTTGATAAAAATTGGAATTGCTATATTGAGAATCGTTCCGGAATAGGTGGATAAAAACGACTTGTAATTTCTGACAAATCCTCCAATTAGATTGATTGGCAATAAGCTTTCTTTTGTTTTTTGAACGTTCAAAACTATTCTTTTCAAGTTTAGTTCTCTTTCCACTTTCAAGATTTCTAATTCCAACTCAATTTGTGCGTAGGACGAATACTTTTTGGTTTCCATACTTTAGTCATTAAAAAAGATTTCTGAAAATTTTTCTAATATTGGACCTTCAACGATTTTGTCTTTTATTAAAAATAAAAGTCCCGAAATCACTAAATAAATTCCAGCAATAATAAGAAATCCTAAAGCATAACTATCCAAAGCTTCCCCGATAGCAAATGCTCCAGCAATAGAACAAAAGAACAAAACCATCGTCAACGACAATGCAATCAATACAAATTTCAACATCATCGTGGTCGATTTCATTGCCACTATGAATCCCCATAATTTATAATAGGCTACACTATTTTCGATATAAGCTTGTGCTTGTTTTTGAATGTATTCGGTATGTTCTTTCAATTCTTTAAAGGCCATAAGTTTGTATTTAGAAAAATTAATTTTCGTGATTTGCCATTTGTTTTTTTTGAAGTTTGGCGTTTTGTTCTTTCAAATCGGCCAACTTGGTTTCCAAAAAAGAAATAACGTCTTCGGTTTTGTGACTCATATTAGAAACCATTTCTTCATAGTTTTCTTCAAAATCCTGTTTAGATCCTTCAAACTTTTTTCTCAATTGATGCGTTACATCTTCAAATTTATGTTTCAAATTGTCTTTCGCATCATCAAAACCATCTTTAATTTTTTCTCTGGTTTTGGAACCTTTGTCAGGAGCAAATAAAATTCCTACTCCTGCTCCAATCGCTGCACCTATTAAAAGTGCCAATACTGAATTTCCTGAGTTGTTTGACATCGTTTTTAGAATTTAAATTAATAATACCTAAAGTTACAAACTTTATGAACATAATAATGTTAATAAGGCGTTAAAGTAAATCGAATTAGACTCAAAACTCAAATAATAGGTCGTGATTTAAAAAACTTTTTAGAAATGACAAAACACCTGTAAAAGTTAAAAAAACTCCTTAAAATTAATTTATGAAAGTCGTTTTTGATTACTAAAATTGATAAAACTTCAATAAACAATAAGAAAAACAAATGATAAGAAAAAGCAATTGTAAAAGTTGTACAAATAGGTATTCATTATTTTGAATTGAGTCCACACCATCAACCCTGTTTTGGAAATTTTAGCATCATTATCACAAAATTTAGAATATATCAAAAAGTAAGATTTATTAGCACAGCAATAAAAAAAGACGAACAATAAAAAGAAAAATTTCATTCCTAAAAAGAATCTGCTTCAAAAAAATTTCCAAGCAAAACAACTAATAATATATATATTTGTCAACTATTACAGTTAATTATAATATAGAATAACAAATGAAATATTTTGATGTAGCCATAATTGGTAGTGGTCCATCGGGAGCTTCGGCAGCATTAGAATTGTCGAAAAACGGAATCTCAACGGTGATTATCGAAAAAGAAATTTTACCACGCTACAAAACATGTGGTGGAGGATTAGTATTTCGGGGTAGAAAAATTTTACCATTCAATATTTCATCAGTAATAGAAAAGGAATTTTTTGAAGTGGATACCTATTTTGAAGGAACTAATCTAAAATTTACTACCAAAAGAGACAAGCCAATCATAACGATGGTTATGCGCGACACATTCGACAGTTTGATTGTACAGAAAGCTATAGAAAATGGCATCACGCTTTTGCAAAACCATAAAGTAACAAATATTACCTTCGGTTCAGTTCAAACTATTCATACAACTGGAGGCGATGTGCAATCAAAATTTATAATTGCCGCAGATGGTGCTTTAAGTCCCATAGCAAAAATAGCTGGTTGGAAGGAAACACGAACTATTATTCCAGCTTTAGAATATGAAATAGAAGTGCCTAAGGCTGATTTTGATCGTCTATCAAAAAATGTCCGTTTTGATATCGACGCATCTCCTTACGGATACGGTTGGTGCTTTCCAAAAAAAAATCATTTGTCTGTTGGTGTTTGCGTATTAAGAAAAAAGAATCAAAAAATAGATTTGAAAAAATACTACGCTGAATATTTAAAATCTTTAGATATTAATACAGTTTTAAGTGAACAAGCACATGGTTTTATAATTCCTGTTTCAGCTCGAACTGATGGATTTGTTAGAAAGAACGTGTTTTTGACAGGAGATGCTGCAGGATTTGCTGATCCAATAACAGCAGAAGGAATATCAAACTCTATATTGAGTGGATTTTTAGCGGCTCAATCAATAGTTGAAAGCAATCTGAATGAACATGAAGCAGCAGTATTGTATCAAAAAAAATTAGAAAATAGTATTCTATCAGAGATAAAATCGGGGTCTGTTTTAGCCAAATATTTTTATGAACAGAAAGCCATACGTAACTTTTTTATTAGAAAAAAAGGAGATCGATTAGCTAACTTTATGACCGATATTTTTATGGGCGACAGAACATATCCAACAGATTATCTTGCCTTTATAATAAGAAAATTAAAGAAAAAATTAATCAAAAAATTCAATTTAGCAAAATAAATTGCATAACAGTTCTATTTTATATTGATTTCAACACTTCTAAAACTCTTTCGTTTTTTTCAGTAGTCCTCAAATTATTAATAACAGATTGATATTTAGATAAATTTCTATTATCATCTTTTAAATTTTCTAACGCAAGTATTCGAACCAAATGTAATTGACTTTTCAAAGACATATCATACAATTTACCTAAAAAGTCGTCATCAAAATCTTTGCAAAAAACAACTGGCGAGTATTTAAAAATTAAATTTGAAAACAACAATGAATTGGCATCGTTTTTCACATTTTTTACCACTAACTGCAAGAGCAAACTGTAGTTTTGTACAGATTTAATGTTGTTTAAAATAGATTCAAATAATAATTCGGCAGAAATTGCATCTTTCTCTTTTATGTATTTATTGATTTCCTTTTGGGTAGCTATCAATAAATTTTCTTCTTTTTTGCCTTTTTCTTCCCAAGCATCTTTGAGTCCAACGGTTTTGTTAAACACTAATTTTTCCGCTGTAGAATCTTTATCCACATTAAAATATCCGATGCGTTGGAACTGGAATTTATCTCCAATTTTTGCCGAAGAAATACTTGGTTCTACAAAACCTTTGATGATTTGCAAGGAAGTTGGATTCATAAAATGCAAGAAATCCTTTTCTTTATGACTGTCTGGTGCTTCGTCTGTAAAAAGGCGGTCATACAAGCGAACTTCGGCTTCTATGGCGTGTTTGATGGAAACCCAATGCAAGGTTCCTGCTACTTTGCGTTGACTTGCTTCTGTTCCACTTCCGCTCAAAGAATCCGTATCATAACTAACGTGAATTTCGGAAATATTTCCAGCTGTATCTTTAACAACACTTTCTCCTTTAATGATATACGCATTTTTCAATCGTACTTCATTTCCTAAAGACAAACGGAAAAATTTGGCTGGAGCCACTTCCAAAAAGTCTTCTCTTTCGATGTATAATTCTTTCGAAAATGGCACTTTTCTAAAACCTGCCGCTTCATCTTCTTGATTATTTTCGGAATCCAAAAGCTCTTCCTTCGCTTCAGGATAGTTGGTAATTACTACTTTTATTGGATCTAAAACAGCCATTACTCTTGGCGCAGTTTTGTTTAAATCTTCACGCAAACAAAACTCCAAAAGCGAAACATCAATAATATTTTCTCTTTTGGCAACACCAATTACATCACAGAATTTTCGGATTGAAGCTGGTGTATAACCTCTTCTTCTCAAACCTGAAATAGTGGGCATTCTGGGATCATCCCAGCCGTTGACTATATTTTCTTGAACCAATTGCAACAATTTTCGCTTGCTCATTACGGTGTAATTCAAGTTCAAACGCGCAAATTCATATTGGTTGGGTCTCACTAAAGTATCATCATAAATTTGGTCTAAAAACCAATTGTATAATTCCCGGTGCATCACAAATTCCAAAGTACAAATCGAGTGTGAAATTTGCTCAATATAATCACTTTCGCCGTGGGCATAATCATACATTGGATAAATATTCCAATCATCGCCAGTTCTGTGATGGTGACGATGCAAGACCCTGTACATCAAAGGGTCGCGCATCAGCATATTGGTCGAAGCCATATCAATTTTGGCTCGCAAAACGTGACTTCCTTCGGGAAAATCACCTTTTTTCATTCCTTCAAACAAAGTCAAATTCTCTTCCACCGAACGATTTCTGAAAGGACTATCGATTCCAGCTTGTGTCGGCGTTCCTTTTTGAGCCGCCATATCTTCGGAAGATTGACTGTCAACATAAGCTTTCCCTTTTTTAATCATCAAAATTGCCCAATCGTACAACTGCTGAAAATAATCAGAAGCATAACGTTCTTCGTCCCAATTGAAGCCCAACCAAAGTAAATCTTCCTTGATGGCATCTACATATTCCTGTTCTTCTTTGGCGGGATTGGTATCGTCAAAACGCAAATTTACTGGTGCATTGTACTTTAGACCCAAACCAAAATTCAAACAAATGGATTTGGCATGGCCAATGTGTAAATAGCCATTAGGTTCAGGCGGAAAACGAAAACGTAATTTATCTTGTGGAAAACCGCTTGCTAAGCTGTCTTCGATAATTTGTTCTATAAAATGAAGGGATTTTTCTTCGGTTGACATATTTTTTGTAATTTTAGCAAAGGTAAAAAAGTTTAAGGTTTAAAGTTTAAAGTTTCATTAGAAACCTATAAAAAGTTAACAACACAATTTTAAACTTTAAACTTTAAACAAAAAATTATGGGAATTATAAAACTAAAAAACATCCGTACTTACTCCTATCACGGTTGTTTAATCGAAGAAGGAAAAATTGGTTCCGATTATTCAGTTGATTTAGAAGTGAAAACTGATTTACGAAAATCATCTCTTTCTGATAAACTAGAAGATACGGTAGATTATGTGCTTTTGAACCGCATTGTCGAGGAAGAAATGGCTATTCGTTCCAACCTTTTGGAACACGTAGCCCACCGAATTATTAAAAGAATTTTCGATGAAGTGGCTGCTATTTCGAGAATTACCTTGGCAGTTTCTAAACTAAACCCTCCTATTGGAGGTGATGTTGAAGCTGTTACGATAGGAATGGAAGAATACAGGAATTAGGATTTTAGAGGGGAGATTTTAGATTTCAGATTGAAAATTTTTGAAAGCAAAATTTTTTAAACTTTAAACTTTAAACTTTTAAACTTTTACCTATATTTGCACACCAATAAATAATTGGCGTCGTGGCCGAGCGGCTAGGCTGGGCTCTGCAAAAGCTCCTACTCCGGTTCGAATCCGGACGATGCCTCT
>DMHA01000371.1 GCA_003449615.1 Flavobacterium sp. | reverse complement strand
TCGTAATTATTAAAGCAAGTTAGCATATATGAAAATTTTAATAGTAAAAATAAAATTAGTTTTGAACATTTGTTCATTATTATTTATATATTTGCTCTGCATTAGGTTAAAGAAATAAAAAAATGTCACGACCAAAAAGAAATAGAATAGTTGAAAATCCTCCATTAATGGAAGGTTTTAGACCTTTTGGTATTTCTATGACAAATTTAGAGCCTGTCATTTTGCTCTACGAGGAATATGAATCATTGCGACTTTCAGATTATGAAGGATTAACACAAGATCAATCAGCAGAACGAATGGAAGTTTCACGCCCCACGTTTACTCGAATTTATGAAAAAGCACGTCAATCAATTGCGGAAGCTTTTGTGGAGGGAAAAGCCATATTTATTGAAGGTGGTAATTATCATACTGATGATTATTGGTACAAATGTGAAGATTGCTTAAAATTGAATATTTCTACAGAAGAAGTTGATTATTGTAATTATTGCCATTCGGAAACAATTCTAAAATTGAATAAAAAAATTGATAAAACTGAAACTACCGTGGCAGAAGGGTACTGTATTTGTGTGAATTGCAATACAAGAATAACACATATAAAAGATAAGCCGTGCAAGGAAAATGCTTGTCTTAAATGTGGTAAAAAAATGATGCGAGAAGGAAGTTATCATCATCAATTGTTTTTATTAAAAAAAAGTGAAATAAATAGTGACACTCCCACAATCAAACCATAAAAACAAAAAAAATAGGATATTGAGTGGAAGCAATATCAAACCTAAATAAAAATATTATGAAAAAAATTGCAGTACCTACTAGAGGAAATGTTGTTGATGAACATTTTGGTGAATGTGAAAAATATACGGTTTTCACCGTTAGTGCAGAGCATAAAATAGTAAAAACCGAAATATTTCCGTCTCCGCAAGGATGCGGTTGCAAAAGCAATATCGCATCCAAATTAAAAGAAACGGGCGTTAGCGTAATGCTTGCAGGAAATATGGGTGATGGAGCTTTAGGAGTGCTAAAAAAAAACGGAATTGAGGTTTATCGAGGCTGTACAGGAGCTGTGTTGAAAATTATTGAAAGTTTTTTGCAAGGTGAAATAAATGATTTTGGCGAAGGTTGTCGCCAGCACGACAATCATGGTGAAGGACACGTTTGTAATCATTCCTTAAATTAAAATAACAAGTTTTACAACCATTTGCACAAAATAATGCGAATGGTTGCAAATGTTTTGGAAAGCAATATTAATTTTGAAAAAGAAATGAAAATATTCTTTATGTTTATCCAAAAATGAAAGTTTGGGACGGACTGTGTTTTGTTTTGGATTAAAAATGATTCAATCCCGATGTGCTTAAAGGCTTAGTGGAGAGTAAATGGGATAAATGACAACGCATAAAATGTTTGGAAGTTCCCACGCACCAAAATTCAGTTGGTTGTAAATATCGGGTGAAAAATAAAATGATGATTCAAATCAATTATGAAAGTTACTATTTTAATAGACAATAATCCTCACCCTAAACTGAATTTACTTACCGAGCACGGACTAAGTTGTTATTTTGAGGTCGATGGATTCAAATGGTTATTTGATGTTGGTGCTTCGGATCAGTTTTACCGAAATGCATTAAATTTGGGTATTAATATTGAAAATATTGATTTTCTCGTACTTTCCCACGGACATTTTGATCATACAGACGGTTTGGAGCAATTTATTGCAGTAAATCGCAAGGCACAAATAATTATGTCCTCCGAAATAGAGTTTAATACATTCTATTCGTACCGTTTGCAATCAAAGCGAAATATTGGTATTAACTATTCTATTGTTACCCAAAATCGCGATCGATTTATCTTTGCAAATGATAATCTGCAAATCAGTCCAAGTGTTGGTTTGGTTTGTAAATTACCTAGAATCTACAAAATACCAAAGGCAAATACCAACCTTTATATGAAAAATTCGGTCGGTGAACAACTGGATACATTCAACCACGAGCTGGCCTTAGTCGTCAATACTGATAATGGCCTTGTTGTGTTTTCGGGTTGTTCTCATAACGGCGTTTTAAATATCCTTGAATCATGCTCTAATTATTTTAATAGACCCCAGATTATCGCTTGTGTCGGCGGTACCCATTTAAAGGATAGTGATTCAAACAATGAATACGAAACCGAATCAGAAATTAACGAAATAGCCAAATCAATTACCAGTCTCTATCCCAATATGCATTTAATTACAGGGCATTGCACGGGAATAAAAGTTCAAAAACAGTTGTCAAAAATCTTGGGAGATAAATTTAAAACCTTTTATAGTGGTGCTACCATATCAATAGCGGAGTGATTGACAATTAAAACCTTTACGAGCCTTTAGTCACCAGTTTTGACCTGAGTGGCATAGCAAATCGATTCCGTGGCGGTTTACACAAATTAAATTGCTTTTTGTTAAAAGGCATTTTGTTAAGAATAAAAATTAGAAATTCATAAAAACTTGTAATAATCCAAGTTTCAAAAGAAGAAGGCTGATTTAGATAAATTTTAAAGTTTTAATGGTTCTACCCCGAATTGTGTGGGTTTTGTAATTGTTAAAAAAAGTTAGCCACGAATT
>DMHA01000374.1:2373-2504 GCA_003449615.1 Flavobacterium sp. | reverse complement strand
CCTAAATCATCATCAAAAACTATAGTTACTACCGAAAGTCCAAATTTTGAGATGGAACGAATTTCTTGTACTCCAGGCAAATTGGCCATTTCAATTTCAACTGGATAGGTAATAAATTGCTCTATATCTTG
>DMHA01000374.1:0-2302 GCA_003449615.1 Flavobacterium sp. | reverse complement strand
ACCTGCACTTGGTTGTTGGTCACGTCAGGAACTGCTCCTATTGAAATTTGGGTAATGGAAAAAAGTCCAAACCCAAAAATCAACAGTGTAAAAAGTAAAATAATTAGTTTGTTACGTAAGCTAAATGCGATTATTTTCTCGAGCATATTTATTCTTTATTTACTGTACAAATGTAGTTAGAAAAATAGCTGGAAATATTAAGAATGGCTTAATTTACATCTTTTAGAAACTCAAACTTACGGTAGTTCCTGTATTGATTTCACTTTGAATTTCGAACTGGATTTTCAGTAATCCTGATAATCTTTTTACGATGGAAAGTCCTAATCCAGAACCTTTGATGTCGGGATGTTGTGTTGGATTTGAACGAAAGAAAGGATTCATAATTTTGTCTAAATCTTCTTTGGTAATACCAATTCCCTTGTCAGAAATGGTACAAATAGTAGCGGTTTCATTTTGTGAAAGTGATACCGAAATGCTGCCATTTTCATTTGAATATTTAATAGCATTACTGATAATATTGCTGATGATAATGGAAACCAAATAATTGTCGGATTCGACATAATATTCTTTTGAAAAAGAATGATTGACACTAATTTTTTTGGCATTCATTTTTAAGGAATATCGTGTGAGAACATCCAAAATCAATGAATTCAAATGTACTTTTTCAATTTTTACAGTTTTCATTTGGTTTTCGAATCGTGCTAACAGCAGCAGTTGATCTACTAAATTATTCAATCGATTGACTTCGGAAATGCCATATTTGATTTTGTCTTCATATTCAGACTGTGTTCTGGGCTTTCTAATCAAAACTTCCAAAGTTCCTTTCAAAACCGTCAGTGGAGTTCTGAGTTCGTGCGAAGCATCTGAGGTAAATTGTTTTTCTCTTTCTACCGCATTTTCAATACGATCCAATAAATTATTGATGGTTTGGGAAAGAGTGTAAAGTTCGTCGCGATTTTGAGGTAACGAAATTCTAGCTTTTAAATTATCTTTCGTGATAATATTGGATGTGTTTATAATAGAATTTATTGGTTTTATGCTTCTTCCGGCAATTAATCTGGCAATTAAAAAAAGTACTAATAAAATTAAGGGAAAGGAAAAAATTAAAATTTTTGATAAATTATGCAGCACCATTTTAGCATCTTCTAATGACATTGCAACCAATTAATATCCTTTTTTGGTTGAATTTTTATATATGGGCACTTGAATCTGTCTTATCGATTTGGTAACTAATTCGGTATCAAAAAATTCATTGTCACCAATATTTCGATTAAAAATTAAAGTGTGAATTTTTAGATTTGGAGATTTTTCGGCAATATTTCCTTTGTTGTCATAGAATTGCACAAATACTGGATTGACCGCAACAGCATTATGTTCGCGTTCCCTCCATTCGTCATTATGAATAAGTCCAATATGTTCATCATCAATTTCAACTTCGGTTAAATGTTTGTTTACTTCAGCCTTTATATCTTCGTTGATATGGCTGTAAACGCTTATTTTCACTATAGAATATATAGAAAAAAACACCACGAAAATTAATAATCCTGTGGTGATAATATAGTTAAAAGCAATTCTGTTTTTGAAAGAAAGTGGTTGCATATTTTTGTCTAATCATTGGCAATATAGCCCACCCCGCGAATGGTTTTTATGTAATCTTTATCAATCTTCAAGTTGAGTTTTTTGCGGATGGCGTTCATAAAAACATCTATAACTCCTGTGTCATAATCGAAATGAATGTCCCAAACATCTTCAATAATTTGAGTTCTGGTGCAGACTTTTCCTTTATTTCGAACCAAATAACAGAGTAATTCATATTCACGTTGGGTCAAGTTCGATTCAACTCCTTCAACTAATACTAGATGTTTGGCAAGGTTAATTTCAATAGGTCCTAGATTTAATATTTCGGGTTCGGATTGGTGTCTAAAATGAATTTTTATACGTTCGACCAATTCGTCAAAACTAAATGGTTTTTTGATATAATCATTGGCGCCAGCTTTCAGTCCTTCGATGGTTTCCTGAACGGTATCTTTTGCAGTTAAAAAAATTATGGGAGTTGTGGTATCTGTTTTCCGTATCAATTTGCAAACTTCAATTCCAGTCATTTTGGGTAAAATCCAATCCAGAAGAATGATATTTACTTTTTGGCTTAAAGCCAAATCAAGACCAGTTTTTCCATCGTTAGCCACCAAAACAGTATAGCCTTCTTCTTCCAAACCCTGTTGGAGAAAATTGGCAATTCCTATTTCGTCTTCAACAATTAGAATTTTCATCTGTTTATAATATTTGTTTTTTAATGGAAGAT
>DMHA01000046.1:2492-6269 GCA_003449615.1 Flavobacterium sp. | reverse complement strand
CACTTTCTTTAAATTCGTGGCTACTTTTTTTTCTTTTTTAAAAGATTTTGCCGTGCATTATTGAACTATACAATAATAAAAATCATTTTTAAAATTTCCAAAAGTGCAATATTTAAAAATTTCTGCTACTTTTGT
This sequence comes from Flavobacterium sp., assembly GCA_003449615.1. Taxonomy (GTDB): domain Bacteria; phylum Bacteroidota; class Bacteroidia; order Flavobacteriales; family Flavobacteriaceae; genus Flavobacterium. The sequence continues at coordinate 6,134 of DMHA01000046.1, read as the reverse complement.
CACAGAAAAACACACCTATGGCAAAGAATTTAGTTATCGTGGAGTCCCCTGCAAAGGCAAAAACAATCGAGAAATTTCTAGGAAGCGACTATCAAGTGGAGTCAAGTTTTGGGCATATTGCCGACTTGCCTTCAAAAGAAATGGGGGTAGATGTTGAAAACGGATTCAAACCCAAATACGAAGTTTCGACCGATAAAAAAGCGTTGGTTGCTAAACTAAAAGGACTTGCCAAAAACGCCGAAATGGTTTGGTTAGCCAGTGATGAGGATCGCGAAGGGGAAGCTATTTCGTGGCATCTGTCTGAAGAATTAAAATTAGATAAGAAGAAAACCAAACGTATTGTTTTTCACGAAATCACGAAAACTGCCATTCTAAAAGCCATTGAAAATCCAAGGGAAATAGATTATAATTTGGTCAATGCACAACAAGCCCGAAGAGTTTTGGACAGATTGGTAGGTTATGAATTGTCGCCAGTTCTTTGGAGAAAAGTAAAAGGCGGACTTTCGGCAGGGCGTGTACAATCGGTTTCAGTTCGTTTGATTGTCGAGAGAGAAAGAGAAATTCAGAATTTCAATTCAGTTGCCACTTATTCAGTGGTAGCCGAATTTACCAATGAAGCAGGAAAATCTTTCAAAGCAAAATTGCCAAAGAATTTCAATACCAAAAAAGAAGCCGAGGATTTCTTGAAAAAGAATATTGGTTCTACTTATAAAGTTTCGGATTTAGAAACCAAACCTACCAAAAAATCGCCAACTGGTCCTTTTACCACTTCGACTTTGCAACAAGAAGCCGCAAGAAAATTGTATTTGCCTGTTGGAATCACGATGCAATTAGCACAACGTTTGTATGAAGCAGGTCTCATTACTTATATGAGAACCGACAGCGTGAACTTATCAAAAGACGCAATGGAGGCCGCCCAAACCGAAATCATCAAATCCTACGGAGCAGCATTTTCTAAACCACGAACTTTTGTCAATAAAAGCAAAGGAGCGCAAGAAGCTCACGAAGCAATTCGTCCAACAGATATGTCACGTCGCACGGTAAACATTGATAGAGACCAAGCCCGTTTGTATGATTTAATTTGGAAACGAACTTTGGCTTCGCAAATGAGCGATGCCGAATTGGAAAGAACCAATGTGAAAATTGTAGCCAACAATCACGGGGAAGTTTTTATCGCTTCAGGAGAAGTATTGCTTTTTGAAGGTTTCCTAAAAGTATATTTAGAAGGAAATGATGACGATGATGAGGAACAAGAAGGAATGTTGCCAGTGATGAAAGTCAACGAAAAATTAGAAAATAATTCCATCACAGCAACCGAAAGATATTCTCGTCCGGCGGCAAGATACACAGAGGCTTCTTTGGTAAAAAAATTAGAAGAATTAGGAATAGGGCGTCCATCAACTTATGCACCAACGATTTCTACGATTATCAACAGAAATTATGTCGAGAAAGGAAATCTTGACGGTCAAGAACGCAATTATACACAACTGATATTACAAAACGGTAAAGTAGGGGAGAAGGTATTAAAAGAAAATACAGGTTCCGATAAAGGAAAATTAGTTCCAACAGATATTGGAACGATTGTAACTGATTTCTTGGTTAAAAATTTTGAAAACATTTTGGATTATAATTTCACCGCCAAAGTAGAACAAGATTTTGATGAAATTGCAGAAGGGAATGTCAATTGGACTAAAATGATGCAGGAATTCTATGATAAATTTCATCCAAATGTTAAAGATGTTGAGGCTAATGCCGACAGGGAAAGCGGCGAGAGAATCCTCGGGAAAGACCCTAAAACAGGAAAGCAAGTTTCGGTTCGTTTGGGAAAATTTGGTCCAATGGCACAAATAGGTGAAGCTGATGATGAGGATAAAAAATTCGCCAGTTTGATGAATGACCAAAACATTGGAAATATCACTTTGGAAGAAGTTTTAGATTTGTTTTTGTTGCCAAAAAATTTAGGTACCTATAAAGGACAAGAAGTTGAGGTAAGCAACGGTCGTTTTGGTCCTTACGTTCGTCACGGAAGTGCTTTTGTTTCTTTGCCAAAAGGCGAAAATCCTTTGGATGTTAGTATAGAAAGAGCAAAAGAATTAATTGATTATAAAGCCCAAGCCGATGCCCCAATTGCCACTTACAAAGGCGAACCAGTTCAAAAAGGAACAGGTCGTTTTGGCCCTTTTATCAAATGGGATGGTGTTTTTATCAATGTCAGCAAAAAATATAATTTTGATAATTTATCACAAACCGATATTGTTGAATTGATTGAAGATAAATTACAAAAAAATATTGATAAGGTGATACACAACTGGGCAACCGAAGGGATTTTAGTTCAAAAAGCACGTTGGGGAAGATCTGAAATAACCAAAGGAAAAATCAAAATAGAATTGAGCAAAGACATTGATGCTGCCAAATTGACCTTAGCACAAGTTCAAGAAATGATTGCCAAGAAAACACCAGCCAAAAAAGTCGCAATAAAAAAAGCAACTTCAGCTAAAAAACCCATTGCAAAGAAAGCACCCATAAAAAAGAAATAATAATATTGCTAAATTCAAGTTTCTCTTCCTTCTCCTGCGGAAAGGGTCGGGGAGGGAAAAAAAAGAAATAATCTATGGAATTTGACTTCCTAAAGCCTTTAGACAATGAAATCCTTCAGTTTATTAAGGAGGTTTCTTCCCGGCATTTGGGGAGCAAAGTAGTATTTCATACTCAAGAAGAATTCCCAGATTTAGATAAAATTAAAATTGCAATTGTTGGTGTTCTAGAAAATAGAGGAAATACGAATCAAAACAAAGATGTAAACCTGACGCATATTCGCAAAGAATTGTACGCCTTGTTTCCAGGAAATTGGGATACTTCCATCGCCGATTTGGGGAATATTTTTGCGGGCAACACCATTTCAGATACTCATTTTGCTTTGAAAAAAGTAGTTTCAAGTTTAATCAAAAAAAAAATTATTCCTGTTGTTATTGGCGGTTCGCAAGACTTAACCTATTCGCTTTACAGAGCTTATGACGAATTGGAGCAAATGGTAAACTTGGTTTCCATTGATAGTAAATTCGATTTTGGCAAAGAAAGCGATGCTATTTCTGCATCATCCTATTTAACTAGAATAATTATCGAAGAACCTAACAATCTTTTTAATTTTTGTAATTTGGGTTATCAAACCTATAATAATTCTCAAGAAGAAATAGATTTAATTGACAAATTATTCTTTGAAGCCTATCGATTGGGAGAGATTTCGAGTACAATTGCAATTTCGGAACCCGTTTTTAGAGATGCTGATTTAGTTAGTTTAGATATGGCCTCGGTAAAATCATCAGCTTCTGGCAATTTGGCTACTTTTATTCCTAACGGATTTAATGGAAAAGAAATATGTGCTTTGTCAAGATATGCTGGAATCAGTGATAAAGTTTCTCTTTTTGGGGTCTTTAATCACAGTGGTTCTAAGCAAGAATCAATTCTTATTGCTCAAATTATTTGGTATTTTATCGAAGGTTATCATTATCGATCAAACGAATATCCTTATGGGAGTAAAGAGAATTACACAAAATATATCATCCCTTTAGATGAAGAATTGATTTTTTTCAAAAGCAATAAAACCGAAAGATGGTGGATTGAAATACCCTTTATTTCAAATAA
>DMHA01000046.1:0-2468 GCA_003449615.1 Flavobacterium sp. | reverse complement strand
TATTTCAAATAATAATAATAAGTTAAAGAAAAGCTCGTTATTACCTTGCTCTTATGAGGAATATTTGGCGGCTTGTAATCAAGAAATCCCTGAAAGATGGTGGAAGGCTCAACGAAAAAACATGCCCTAGTGGGTATTATTAAGTGTATTTTAAATGTATTTTAAAAAATAAACCTGAAATTATTTAAAAAAAGTTTATGTTTGATAAAATAAAACATTAATAAAAATAAAATTTAGGTATTTTTGCTAAAATTTATTTTCAAAGACAATATTTTTTCTAAATAAATAAAATTGTAGATTTGAAAATAAATAGTAATCTAAATAATTGTTTTATTAAAGAATAATAAATAGGTTTACAGACTGAATAATAATGATTAATTAACCCTGTTAATATGAAGAAGTTTATTGCTTTTGTTGCAATTTTAACCTTACTGGTTGGATGTGGCAAAATGTCCGACAAAGGAGAACTAGTCGGTGTTAAAGGTGCAAAATGGCATCCCGAAAAACCCTATGGAATGACCTTGGTTCCTGGTGGTTCGTTTATTATGGGAAAATCCGATGAGGATGTTGCCAATGTTGGTGATGCAAACACAAAAACAGTTACTGTGCGTTCTTTTTATATGGATGAAACAGAGATTACCAACCGAGAATACCGAGAATTTGTTGAATGGGTAAAAGACTCTACAATGAGGGTTCGATTGGCTATTCTTGCAGAAGAATCTGGAATGAAGCCAGGGGCGGGTGCTTCAAAAGGAAAAGGAAAAAATGCAGGAAGTATAGGTGATTTTGCATTTAATGATCAAGAACCCTCAAAGATGAACGCCTATGATAAGTACATGTACGAAAATTATTATAGTATTGGCACAGATGACGATCCTTATGCTGGACGAAAACTCAACAGAAAAGTAAAATTGATTAAAGATACTAAGTTATATCCAGATGAATATTATACCGAAGTGATGGATTCAATGTATTTGCCTTTAGTCGCTTCCTATAATGGATTGAGAACCATCGATGTAGACAAATTAAAATTTAGATATTCTTGGATGGACATTCAGGCAGCTGCAAAAGCCAAAGTAGGAAAAAGAAAAGATTTCATTAGAACAGAGCAAGTTAAAGTTTATCCTGACACCACCACTTGGATTAAAGATTTCTCCTACTCTTATAATGAACCCATGCACAACGATTATTTTTGGCATCAAGCTTATGGAGAATATCCTGTTGTGGGTGTAAACTGGAAACAGGCAAAAGCATTTTGTGCTTGGAGAACTTTGAAAAAAAACATTTGGATAAAATCTAAAAAGAAACATCACGACCTAATCAATACTTTCAGATTACCAATAGAAGCAGAATGGGAATATGCCGCAAGAGGTGGGTTAGAATCAGCAACTTATCCTTGGGGTGGTCCTTACACCAAAAATGACAGAGGTTGTTTCCTCGCTAATTTCAAACCAACCAGAGGAGATTATGCAGCCGATGAAGCATTATACACTGTAGAAGCAAAATCGTTTGAACCAAACGGGTACAATCTATACAATATGGCAGGAAATGTTGCCGAATGGACAGATTCCTCTTATGATCCAAATGCTTATGAATATGTTTCCTCAATGAACCCTAACAATAACGATACTTCTAACAAACGAAAAGTAGTTCGTGGTGGTTCTTGGAAAGACGTTGCTTATTTTCTTCAAGTAGGAACAAGAACATTTGAATATGCTGATTCCGCTAGAAGTTTCATAGGATTCAGAACAGTTCAAGATTATATGGGAACCCAATCAACCCAAAAAATGAAGAAAAGAAAATAACCAATAACTCAAATAATAAAAATTAACTAAAAAATAAATATTATGGCATTGATAGATAAACAAACAATGAATTTTTTCTACGGAATGGGAGCAGCAGTAGTAATTATTGGAGCTTTATTCAAAATTACCCACTTCGAAATTGGACCGATAACTGGAAATTTAATGCTTACTATTGGTCTTGTAGTCGAAGCCTTTATTTTTGCTCTTTCTGCATTTGAACCCGTAGAAAAAGATTTAGATTGGACTTTAGTTTATCCAGAATTAGCTAATGGCGAAGCTAGAAAAAAATTAGATAAAGTAGAAACTTCTTCAGATGCACAAGGATTATTGTCTCTAAAATTAGACGCAATGCTCAAAGAAGCTAAAATTGACGGAGAATTGATGATGAGTCTAGGAACCAGTATCAAAAACTTTGAAGGAGCTGCAAAAAGTATTATGCCAACAGCAGATTCTTTAGCATCAACCAAAAAATACAGCGAAGAATTAACTCTTGCAGCATCTCAAATGGAATCTTTAAACAGTTTGTATAAAGTTCAATTACAAACTGCCTCAAAAAATGTTGAAATTAATGATGCAATAGTAGAAGATAATATAAAATTAAAACAGCAAATGTTATCATTAACTTCAAACTTGACCTCCTTGAATAATGTATATGGAGGAATG
>DMHA01000299.1:4448-5259 GCA_003449615.1 Flavobacterium sp. | reverse complement strand
TTGAATTATTTAGAAAATGAAATATTTAGGTAATTTGGCTGTGGTAACATTTTTAAATTGGTAATTTTTAATTATTCAAATGCGTAATACTTCTCTAAAATCAACTGCAACGAAAGGAATTTTTTGGTCGGCTGTTGATAAATTTGCTGTTCAATTCGGGCAATTTGTTGTGAGTATTTTGCTTGCTCGAATATTGCTACCCGAAGATTTTGGTTTAATTGGAATGTTAGCCATTTTTATTGTTATTTCACAAACCTTTATTGAAAGTGGCTTAGGAACAGGTTTAATTCAACGTCAAGATAGCTCCGATATTGATTTTTCGACCGTATTTGTATTTAATTTAGGGGTTAGCAGTTTTTTTTACTTTCTGCTATTTTTCGCAGCACCTTTTATCTCAACTTTTTTTAATCAACCTCAATTAACCGATTTGATTCGGGTTTTAGGTTTAAACTTGTTTATAATTGCAATTGCTATAGTCCAAAGAACTAAATTAACAATAGCTCTTGATTTCAAGGCCATTGCTAAAAGTAATGTTATAGGAGTGGTTATCGGTGGAATTTTTGGAGTAATTGCTGCAAGAAGCGGTTATGGAGTATGGGCTTTAGTAATTCAAACCCTTCTTGGATCATTGGTTACCTCTGTTTCTTTATGGGTTATTAGCAATTGGAGTCCATCTATTGCTTTTTCCAAGACCTCTTTTAAATCATTATTCGGTTATGGGTCAAAACTTCTAATAGCAGGACTATATGCCCAAATTCTAAATAATGTTTATACTATTTGTTTGGGTAAGTTTTATCCAACAGCTTCATTC
>DMHA01000299.1:0-4409 GCA_003449615.1 Flavobacterium sp. | reverse complement strand
TACTATACAAAAGCTAAGAGTTTTGCAGACCTTTCAGCAGGTTCAGTTGTAAGCGTTGTACAACAGGTTACCTTCCCAATACTCACTTCGGTACAGTATGATAGAGAGAAATTAGTCTCTATTTATAGCAGGGTGATTCGTATGTCCGCTTTTTTTATTATTCCTTTAATGACTCTTATTTCTTTGTTGGCAAAACCTATTGTTATTCTATTATTAACCGATAAATGGGTTACTCTAATTCCACTTTTACAATGGATGGTTTTTGCACGTATTTTTCTTCCAATGAGTGCCGTCAATATGAATTTATTAAATGCAGTAGGTCGTTCCGATTTATTTTTAAAAGTAGATTTATCTAAATTACCATTGACTATACTGGCTATGGTGATTACAATTCCTCTTGGGGTAAAACCCATGATTATTGGCCATGTGGTTACATCTGCCCTAGCTTTTTTAATAAATGCATACCTACCTGGAAAATTTTATGGGTATGGTCCAATTCAGCAATTGAAAGATATGTCACCTTTTTTTGTAGCAACAATAGGAATGTCAATTTCTGTGTTTGTGATGACTATTTTTATAGATAATTTAGTCTTGCAATTACTTTTAGGAGTTTTACTCGGGTTAGTTACCTATCTGTTTATCTGCTGGTTATTAAAGTTGGAAGAAATGAAAGAAGTTTGGAGTTTGTATTTAAAATTTAAAAAAAAGATAGGATTTTAGACTTTATTTAAGAGTGTATTTCTTGAAATTTTTTCTCCAAGCCAATATAATTCGTAATTCTAAATTTTTTAAAAGCAACCTATAGTTTTTATTTTTTAAACAATGCATAATTTCATTATGAACCCTTTTCTGGATTGCCAAATCTTCCTGCTTAGTTCGATTGAGCTGTATTCCTTTTTTTAAGATTAAGTAAGTAGAATAGTCAATTTTTTTAGTTTTTGAATTATTTTTTTTATAGAAATCGGTCGCTAAAGAAGAAGTTACAATTCTTTTTTGCATTATGGGTTCATCTATAAAATCAAACTCATACATTCTAGAAGCTCTGATCCAAAAATCTAAATCTTCATAAGCAAGCGATTCGTCATATCCCTCTAAATGATTCAAAACACTTTTTTTCATCATTGAAGAAACGGTACACATACTATAAAAATCAGAAAGTACACTTTTATAAATGTCACCTGTAATCCTTTTTTTTAGTACCTTTTTTTGAGTATTTACAGGAAAATAATAGGAATTAAACGATCCGTTTTCCGAAATAAGTTCAGCATTTCCATAAACAACTCCAAGATTTTTAAAACTACTATTGGTAAAAGCATTTATCTGTTTTTCAATGCATTCTGGTAATAAAACATCATCAGCGGCTAAATCAATTACATATTCTCCTTTAGCTAGTTGAAGTGCTCTATTGAATGATTTGGTAATCCCTAAATTCGTTTCATTAGCAATAAAATAAACATTTGGATTGTTTTTAAGCCAAGTTGAAATTGTTTTTTTTGAATTATCAGTACTGAAATCATCAACAATAATAAGTTCGATAAATGGGTAAGATTGGTTTAAAACCGAGTTTAAACTCTCAACAACAAAAGCCTCTTGGTTGTAGCATAAACAAATAACAGTAACGAATGGATTGTTCTGCATTATTTTTTAAATATGGTTATATTTGAAGCTAAATTAATAAATTCAAAATGATATTGTCTGTTAATAAATATAAAATCGCATTAATTGGTTTTAGCTTGAGTAAAGGTGGTGGCGAAAAAGTAATGGCTAATTTATCTCTTTTTTTTGATAGAAAGGGCATCGAAGTTCATAATATAATTGTTTTAGATGGAGTAACTTATCCTTATGCAGGTACACTAGTAAATATGGGTTTGCAGAAAAATACAACTAATGGATTTGCTAATAAATGGAAGCGGTTACAGTTTTTGAGAAGTTATTTAAAAGCCAATGATTTTGATTTTATTATTGATTTTCGCCCAAGAACGAAAGCAATTCAGGAACTTATTATTTCAAGATTTATATACAAAGCAAAAACTATTTTAACTGTGCATAGTTTTTTGATTGATTATTATATGCCAAAAAGTGCTTGGCTAACCCGATTGATTTACAATCAGACTTATGCCACAGTAGCCATAGTAGATCAAATAAAAGAACGATTAGAATCTCAATATCAGTTAAAGAATTTGACAACCATTGCAAATCCAATTAATTTAGAGGAAGTGAATGAAAAATGCAATGAAACCGTTGATATTGGTTTTGAATATATAATAGGAATTGGTCAATATGCTGATAATATTAAACAATTTGACAAACTGATTTTGAGTTATGCTAATTCTATTTTGCCACAAAAACAAATCCATCTTATTATTTTAGGTACCGGAAACAAAACGCCATTAGAAGAATTAGCCTTAGAAAAAAATGTTTTAAAACAGGTACATTTTTTAGGTTTTCAAGAGAATCCATTTAAGTTTATGAAAAATGCCAAATTTTTTGTTTTAAGTAGCTTAAACGAAGGAATGCCTAATGTTCTTTTAGAATCGCTAGCTTGCGGTACACCAGTTGTAGCTTTTGACTGCCTCACTGGACCAAGGGAAATAATAATGGATAAACAAAATGGTCTTTTAGTCGAAAATCAAAATATAGAAAAACTGACCGATGCAATGAATTTGATTATTGAAGATGTAGATTTATATAATTATTGCAAAACAAACGCCTCTGAGAGTATTCAGCGATTTTCTTTAGATAATATTGGAAAACAATGGTTAAATTTGATGAAAATTGATGATGTTTACAACAAAACAGATAGAGAAGTATGAAAATTGAAATTATTGAAATTCCTAAAATTGAAAACAATTTAGGAAATATTGCTGTTATTGAAAATGATGTAATTCCATTCGAGATAAAAAGAGTCTATTATCTTTATGATATTCCAAGTTCGTCGATTCGAGGTGGTCATTCTCATAAAAAACTGCAACAAGTATTGATTGCGATTTCTGGAAGTTTTGATGTGGTTCTTAAAGATGGAAATTCGTCAACAACAATTACTTTAAACAAGCCTGACAAAGGATTGCTTATAAAAAGCAATACTTGGCGTGAACTAGAAAATTTTTCGTCGGGAGCTGTTTGCTTAGTTTTAGCTTCAACAAATTATAGTGAAGAAGATTATATTAGAGATTTTGATGAATTTTTGGCTACCAAAAAATGAAAATTCTATACATAACCCCCGATATAACAGACTCTGGCGGAATTTCTCGGGTTGTTTCCTTGAAAGCCAATTATTTAGTAACCAATATGGATTACGAAATAAGTATTCTTTCGGTAAATGATTGTAGAGTTGAACGATTTTATGATTTCAATCCAAATATCAAATGGTTTAACATCAAAGAAACTGAAAATAAATTCTTTTTTTTAAGAAAATATATTCGGTTTATCAAAAACACAATTCATCAAGAAAAACCAGATATTATCGTGGTTTGTGATGCGGTATTGTGGTTATTCATTCCTTGGTTTGTAAAAACTAAAATCCCTACAATCTTTGAAACACATTTCCCAGTTTCTTATAAAAAAGAGGAAAACAATAGTTTATACAGCAAGTGGCGATCTAAATTGATACTTTTTTGGCGAAAAAAAACAATCAATAAGTTTAGTTATTCTGTTTTTTTAACAGCCGATGAATGTAACTTTTGGAATTTAAAGAAATGTGAAGTCATTCCAAATCCACTAAGTTTTTCTATAAAAAATAAGGCGAACTTAGTCACTAAAAAATCTATGGCGGTTTGCATGAATCCTTATGTAAAAGGATTGGATAGATTGCTGACGATTTGGAGTAAAATAACAGAAAAACATCCCGATTGGGTGCTCGACATATACGGACAATGGAATGTAAACAGTACTTTTATAAAAATGGCAGATGATTTGAAAATTTCAAACAATGTAAATTTTCTTCCACCTAAAACCGATATTCAAAATAGCTACAATCAATCCTCCGTTTTTTTAATGACTTCCAGAACCGAAGCTTTTGGAATGGTGCTTATCGAGGCGATGGCTTCGGGTGTTCCTTGTATCGCTTATGATTGTCCGTCTGGGCCAAGAGCAATTATAGAGGAGGGAAAAAATGGTTTTTTAATCGAAGAGGGTAATTTGGATTGCTATATTCAAAAACTGGAATTGCTTATTCAAGATGAGAATCTAAGATTACAAATGGGGAAAAACGCACAAGAAAGTATAAAAAAATATGAAATTGAGGGTATATTGAAAAAGTGGGAGAATTTGTTTTTGAACCTAAAAAAATAAAAAACCAATTTTATTTTTTTAGAATAAATACCATTTCATTTTTGGTCAAACCAAAAAAAATATCTTCTTTATATTGGTTTACAGTTACTTCAAATTCAGTTTCTGCCAATCTATTTTTC
>DMHA01000236.1 GCA_003449615.1 Flavobacterium sp. | reverse complement strand
ATATTTTGCTAATCGGTATAACTCACTAAAAAATTTCTTCTTTGAGAAATAGTTTGAACTTTTAGCTTATTTTCAAAATAGTGAGACAAATGGCTCATTTAGAACACTTAATCTTAATGGCATTAATGGTTTATTTTTATTAATTCACTTGCGCTTTGACTTGATTAATTTTTATTAATTTGCCTTTTTGTACCGACCCCAATGAATTAGTTATTTTTTATTAATAGAACGATTTACTCATAGTTAAATTATTGTTTTTAAAAAAAAGTCACAATATTTGTGATTAAATTCAATTTTTTAATAAAATAATCACAACTTTGTAAAAATAAAATGCCACAAAATAAAACCAGCTAAACTATCTAAAAAACAACTATAATTTCCATATTGGTTAAAAAAGCTACGATTGAAAGCATTAGATTTTATTTGATTTATCAAACAAATTTTAGTAATAATTTCTTAATGTAATAAGACAATTGGTACAATAAACTATAAATACTTTTGCAAATAGAAAATACTTTATGCTAGATAACAATTTCGATACGTTTTCTGATGAAAAGCTTGTAACCCTTATAAAATCGGGAAGCCAACTCGCTTTTAATCAATTGTACAATCGATATTGGAAAATTTTATTTTCCAAAACTATAAATATTTTAAAAGACAAAAGTCTTTCTGAGGATGTTTTGCAAGATGTTTTTACGAGTATTTGGCTTAGGAGAGAACAGTTAGAAATAAACAATATTAAAAGTTATCTTTTTGCAGCTGCTAGAAACAATGCTTTATTAAAAATTCGAAATGAAAAATTCGTTGAATTAAACGCAGACACAATTGCAGGATTAAGTCTAAATCCTGAAGCAGAAATTACCTCCAATGAAAACGATTTATTGCTGAATATCGAAAATGAAATTCAGAAATTGCCAAAACGATGTCAAACTATCTTCTACCTGAGCCGTTTCAATCATTATTCTATCATAGAAATAGCTGCACTTTTAAAGATTTCACATCGTTCCGTCGAAAACCAATTGCATTTGGCTCTGAAACACCTACGCAAAAATTTTGCAATGAGCCGATTTCTGAGTATTTTCTTTTAACACAACCTTTCTAATGTCAACCTAATGAAAATTTTATGTTAATTATTAGTTAAATTTATTATTATCTTGTTTTTTTGATGTGAGTTGCATTCCCTTATTGCATCTTACTATTAGAATCACAATTGCTTATATATAAAAATGAGTTATGACTAAACAAGAATTTTTTGATTTACTTTCAAAATACGAATCTGGAAAATGTTCAAAATCTGAAGAAAAACTACTTTTTGATTTTTACGAACAATTCCAAACCAATGACCTTATTGCTAATTGGAGCAGTCTAGAGATAGAGCAATCCAGAGTTGCAATTTTGAAAAAAATAAATGCCACAATAAATAACCAAGAACCAAAGAAAAATTGGAAAAAACGATTAGCTATCGCAGCAACAATAATCGGTTTTATCGGTCTGGGCAGCTTCTTTTATAAATCATTTTATGATTATGATTTTGTGCCCGAAAATGCAATCACGCTAACACTGGAAGACGGAACTGTTCGCGTTATAAAACCAGAAGATGATGCAAAATTGTTTGATTTGGATGGCAGAACCATTGGATGGCAAAATGCCAGCGGACTATTTTATACTGCCGAAAAAACGCTCAATAAAATAGTTTATAATACTTTAAAAGTGCCTTATGGAAAAAGTTTTAAGTTGGTTTTATCAGACGGTACTACTGTTTATGTTAATTCTGGATCTGAGATAAAATTTCCAATTCAATTTATAAAAGGATTTAACCGAACTGTTTTTCTTACTGGCGAAGCTTATTTTGAGGTTGCAGAAAACAAAATACAACCTTTTATTGTTAGTGCTGCAAATTTGAATATTCGGGTTTTAGGAACAAAATTTAACGTAAACGCTTATCCCGAGGACAAAACCGAAGAAATTGTTTTGGTAGAAGGATCCGTAGCGCTATATAATAAAAATAGCCATTACAATCCAACAAAATGCACCATCCTCAAACCTGGATTTCAAGCCAAACATTCAATAAAAACCAATCAAACAAAAGTTGAAAATGTATTGACTGAGGTATATACTTCTTGGATGAATGGAGAATTGGTGTTTAGAAATATGTCTTTTGAAAACATAGCCAAAAAACTTGAGAGGCACTACAATGTTGAAATCCAAATTGAAAACAAAGAATTGTCTAGCCAAACCTTTAATGCTAGTTTCGGTCAAGAACCTTTATTAAAAGTATTGGAAAGTTTAAAAGAAAATTACGGAATAGCCTACAAACAAGAAAAAAATAAAATAACCATTTACTAAAATTGCCAATGAAATAAAAGAAACAATCAAACTCAAAAATCAACTATCATATACAAAAAAAAATCGGAAAATGTTGTGAGCATTTCCCGATGAATGTATGTGATTATACCCGTGAAAGTATAACCAATAAAAACTTTGTAAAATTATGAAAAATAAAACAAACAGAATAGGGGAAAAACTGCCAAATAAAAAAAGTTCTAATCCATTCTTGAAATTCGATTTAAAAATGAAAATGAGCTTCCTTCTTATTATTGTTGCATTATTCTCGATGAAAGCCAATGATGTAGCAGCACAGCGCACAAAAATATCATTGAATCTTGATAATGTAACAATTACTCAATTGATTGATAAAATTGAGAGCACCTCTGATTACCGATTTGTGTATAAAATAGAAGACGTTGAATTAAAAAGAGTTGTTTCTATTAATGTTAAAAACGAAAGAATTGAAAAGGTTCTTAACGAAATATTTGGTGTTACAAAAACCACTTTCAATATTAACGATAAATTTGTTTACTTAATTGAAAACAAAAAAAGTACCAAATCGAGAGCGGTCAACCCAACCAATGAATTAAAAACGGCAGCAAGTTTTAGTGTAATCGGGCAAGTTTTAGATGCGAGCGGTAATCCACTACCAGGAGCAGGTGTTCTTGAAAAAGGAACTAGAAATAGTGTAACAACGGATGTTGATGGTAAGTTTACTATTAAGGTAGCCGATGCAAAATCTACACTTGTTTTTTCGTTTATTGGATTTGTCTCTCAAGAAATTTCAGTAAATGGTCAAACTAATTTAGTAATAAAGTTAGTTGAAAACACTTCAAATCTTGATGAAGTGGTTGTTGTTGGGTACGGTAAACAAAATAAAAAAGCAATAACTAGTGCAATTTCTAGTATTTCAGCTGAATCGTTTAAAGATATTCCAGTTACTAGTATTGAACAAGGATTCGCATCTCAAATGGCTGGTGTGGAAGTCATTCAAAGTTCTGGAAGACCTGGACAAGCTAATCAAATCAATATTCGAGGTATTGGCACAATAACTGCTGGAACAAGCCCTTTGATTGTTGTTGATGGACTTGCACTTTCTGATGACAACGCACTTAATGTTATTAACCCTAATGATGTTGAATCGGTTCAGGTACTAAAAGATGCAGCTTCTGCGGCCATTTATGGATCTAGAGGAGCAAACGGTGTTATTATAGTTACAACTAAAAAAGGAAAAAAAGGTAAACCAACTTTTAGTTTTGATTCTTACTCAGGATTTCAAATGCTTAATAACAAACTGGATTTGATGAACTCACAAGAACACGCCATCTGGGATAGAGATGCTAGAAATAATTATTATTTACAATTTGGCAATGGCACTCATTCTATAAATGATAGCAATGCTATTAGAACTGCAAATGCGGCAACTTTTGGTTTTAATTCCAGAAAAGCAATAATTCCCACTTATGCACAACCCTACCTTAATGGAGAAACTGGTTTGACAGATACCGACTGGCAAGATGAACTTTATAGAAATGCCAAAATCGAAAACTATCAACTTTCAGCTAGAGGCGGTTCTGAA
>DMHA01000234.1:8083-8309 GCA_003449615.1 Flavobacterium sp. | reverse complement strand
TAAACCTTTAAACCACTTTAAACATATAAATGAATTACCTTCTACCCTTATTTTCTGTACTTCTTGGTTATGGTATTGCCTTATTTTTAAAACCAAAAAGCAAAACCAACCTTAAATTATTGTTAGCTTTCAGCGGTTCGTTCCTGCTGTCATTAACTGTAATACATTTGCTTCCAGATGTATATGAAAGTCAAAACCACAATGTTGGACTTTTTATTATGGCAGG
>DMHA01000234.1:5613-8025 GCA_003449615.1 Flavobacterium sp. | reverse complement strand
ATTTTATTCCAAATCATTTTAGAATTTTTCTCGAAAGGTGCCGAACACGGTCACGTTCACGGTCATGAAACGATGTCTCATATTCCTTGGTTGCTTTTTATCAGTCTTTGTATTCACGCTTTTATGGAAGGATTTCCCGTGAGCCATCATCACAATTTAGCTGTTGGGATTGCAATTCATCATTTGCCCATAGCCATCATTTTAACTATATTTTTTGTCAAAGCCAAATTAGACAAAAAAGCCATTTTTGTATTCATGCTTACTTTTGCTATTATGACTCCGTTGGGAACCATTATTTCAGACTATTTGCCAATACTAAATGATTACTACACCGAAATAACCGCTGTTGTTATTGGAATATTATTCCACATTTCTTCTACGATTATTTTCGAAAGTAGTGAAGGTCACAAGTTTAATATAGCCAAAATTTCGATGATTATTTTTGGTGTGGTACTTGCGTATTTTATATAAAACAATTTTAAAATCTATATCATGAAAATTAAAATTTTACTATTTATTTGCTTTTTAATTGTTTTTACTGAAACTGTTTCTGCTCAAAAAAAGAATATTCCTTTTAACAATCATAAGATTCATTATGAAGGAAGAATTGCCTTTAATGATAGCACAGCTTGCATAAATTGGTCTGGCTCCTCTATTAGTTTGAATTTTAGAGGGACTGAAATTTCGGCAATTCTAAAAGATGCAGATACCTCTAATTATTATAATGTGATTTTAGACGGTAAAGTAATTTCGAAAATTCAGTTGGATACCATCAAAAAAAACTACCTTCTTGCTTCGGGTTTAAGCAAGGGAAAACACAAAATCCAACTTTTCAAACGCACCGAATGGGGAAAAGGACAAACTTTTTTTTATGGGTTTGAAACCCTTGAAAATAGTAGAATTTTATCTAAATCAAAACCTAAAAAAAGAAAAATTGAATTCTATGGCGACTCCATTACTTGCGGTTATGGCAATGAAGATTCCTCTGGAAAAGACTCTAAAACAGGTCATTTCGAGAATAATTATTTGACTTATGATGCTATTACCGCCCGACATTTTGATGCTCAATTTTCTTGTATTGCACAAAGTGGAATCGGAATCATGGTAAGTTGGTTTCCAACTACAATGCCTGATATTTATGATTTAACCAATCCTCACGATAAAAATACGAAATGGGATTTTGAAAATTATACTCCTGATATTGTCGTTATTAACCTATTTCAAAATGATTCTTGGATTGTTAATCAGTCTAAAAATACTGAGTTCATCAATAAATTTGGAAACCAAAAACCCAACGAAGACTTCATTATTAAATCATATCAAAATTTTGTGAAATCGATTAGAGAAAAATACCCAAACACATCCATTATTTGTGCCTTAGGTAGTATGGATGCTACCAAAGAAGGTTCAAAATGGCCAGATTATATCAAAAAAGCGGTTGCGAATCTTCAAGACAAAAAAATATACACTCATTTATTTAAGTATAAAAACACTCCTGGACATCCAAAAATTAATGAACATCAAGATATGGCAGATAGTTTAATAGCTTTTATAGACAAAAATATTAAATGGTAAAAAGTTATAAACCTCTATATTTGTTCTATTAATTATGTGAATAATACTATTTCTAAAGCAATCTAAACTTGAGATTTTTTATAAAACTGGCTTACAACGGAACCAATTATCACGGATGGCAATGCCAACCCAATGCGTCGTCTGTGCAAGAAACCCTGAACAAGGCTTTATCAATTGTATTGAATTCTGAAATAAATCTTATGGGTGCAGGACGCACCGATACTGGAGTTCACGCCAAAGAAATGTATGCCCATTTTGATTTTGAAACTGAAATTGATAGTCAAAATTTAGTACACAAACTCAATTCCTATTTACCTAAAGACATTTTCATTTACGATATCTTTCCCGTTCACGAGGAGGCTCACGCCCGTTTTGACGCTACCAAAAGAACATACCAATATCATATTCACACTTTTAAAGATGTATTTTTGCAGGACCAAAGTTGGTACTACCATCAAAATTTGGATTTGGATTTAATGAATGAAGCTTCAAAATTATTATTGAATTATACTGATTTTCAATGTTTTTCTAAAGTAAATACCGATGTAAATACTTTCGATTGTACTATTTTTGAAGCCTATTGGACTCAAAAAAATAACAGTATAACATTTACCATTTCTGCCAATCGTTTTCTAAGAAATATGGTTCGAGCTATTGTAGGAACTTTAGTTTACGTAGGTTTGCACAAAATTACATTAGAAGATTTCAACAACATTATAGCCAGTAAAAACCGAAATGAAGCAGGATTTTCAGTTCCCGCACACGGATTGTATTTGACAAAGATTGAGTATGATTATTTTTCAGACGACAGGTAGCAGATGGCAGATGGCAGATGGC